>NZ_JBWKZE010000006.1:0-235112 GCF_059424205.1 Pseudomonas sp. GW456-12-1-14-TSB6 | reverse complement strand
TCCCACGGTCCGTACTGGCTAGAGTCGGAATCGAGCTTTTAGTCCCGCCCACCCCTTCAAGTCTAAACATACAAGCGAGCCTGCTCGCGAATGCGTTATGTCAGCCACCCTTCAAGTGTCTGATACACCGCTTTCGCAAGCAGGCTCGCTCCCACAGTTGTTTTGGAGTGACTATTACAGATCAGATTCCTGCACCACCCGCACCTTGTCCGCTTCCAGCGCATACGCCGCATCGGCCAGGTCATTGCTGACCTTTTCGATCTTCAGCGTGCCGGTCACCCATAACGGCGTGTAGATATCGTCCAGCTTCAAACCCTTCGGATAGCGCACCAGCACCAGTTGATTCGGTGGCGGTGGCGGCACATGGATGCAGGCGCCCGGGTACGGCACCAGGAAGAACAGCGTGCTGCGACCCTTGGCGTCGGATTCCAGCGGCACCGGATAACCGCCGATGCGGATGTGTTTGTCATTCATCGACGCCACGGTCTTGGTCGAATACATCACCGCCGGCAAACCTTTGGCCTGCTTCATCCCGCCTTTCTGGGTGAAGGTGCCGGTGGCTTCCGGGGAGTTGTGGTCGATTTCAGGCATGGCCTCGAGGGCTTTCTGGTCCGACTTGGGCATCAGTTCCAGCCAGTCGGTTTCCGGCAGTTCGCCGGCGTGGGCCATACCGCTGCCCAGCAAAAGGAGAGTCAACAGAAGACGGCGCATGAAGGTGCTCGGTAAAGGATGCTCGAAAAGGGAGGGGACGCTGAATCGCCGAGCATTTTAGCCCTCCCCGCCGGATTGGCGGAGAGGACTTTGTCGCTTTGAATCAGTTCTTTTTGATCAGGCCGTAGATCACCAGCAATACGATGGCGCCAACCAGCGCACCGATGAAACCTGCGCCCTGACCGGCCTGATAGATGCCCAGGGCCTGGCCGCCGTAGGTGGCTGCCAGCGAACCGCCGATACCGAGCAGGATGGTCATGATCCAGCCCATGCTGTCATCGCCCGGTTTCAGGAACCGCGCCAGCAGGCCGACGATGAGGCCGATAAAGATGGTTCCGATAATTCCCATGGCATTTCCCTCTGAATGGTAGATATGCGATGAAGCCTAGCCAGACTTTCGCATCCTGCCATCAGAGAACGGCGGCCCCGCAATGGTTCCGCCGTTGCCAGATGAAACTGTCGTTACTCGGCGATCAGCGCTTCGACCTTGAGGATCTGCTGCTCGAGGGTCGCCTTGTCCTTGCAGCGCAGGTTGGCGTGACCGACCTTGCGCCCGGCCTTGAAGGCCTTGCCGTAGTGATGCAGGTGGCAATCGTCGATGGCGATGACCTTCTCGACCGGTGGCACCACACCGATGAAGTTGAGCATCGCGCTCTCGCCGACCTTGGCGGTCGAGCCCAGCGGCAGACCGGCAACGGCCCGCAGGTGGTTTTCGAACTGGCTGCACTCGGCGCCTTCGGTGGTCCAGTGCCCGGAGTTGTGCACGCGCGGGGCGATTTCGTTGGCCTTGAGGCCACCGTCGACTTCAAAGAACTCGAACGCCATCACACCGACATAATCCAGCTGCTTGAGTACGCGGCTGGAATAGTCTTCGGCCAGGGCCTGCAGCGGGTGATCGGAGCTGGCGACCGACAGCTTGAGAATGCCGCTGTCGTGGGTGTTGTGCACCAGTGGATAGAATTTCGTCTCGCCATCGCGGGCGCGCACGGCGATCAGCGACACTTCGCCGGTGAATGGCACGAAGCCTTCCAGCAGGCAAGGCACGCTGCCCAGTTCGGCGAAGGTACCGACCACGTCTTCCGGCTTGCGCAGGACTTTCTGACCCTTGCCGTCGTAACCCAGAGTGCGGGTTTTCAGCACGGCCGGCAGGCCGATCGACGCGACGGCGGCGTCCAGGTCGGCTTGCGACTGAATGTCGGCGAACGCCGGGGTCGGAATCCCCAGGTCCTTGAACATGCTCTTTTCGAACCAGCGGTCGCGAGCGATGCGCAGGGCTTCGGCGCTCGGGTAGACCGGCACGAATTGCGAAAGAAACGCCACGGTTTCAGCCGGAACGCTTTCGAACTCGAAGGTCACCAGGTCGACTTCATCGGCCAACTGGCGCAGATGATCCTGATCGCCGTAATCGGCCCGCAGGTGTTCGCCCAGCGCAGCGGCGCACGCGTCCGGCGCAGGGTCGAGGAAAGCGAAGTTCATGCCCAGCGGAGTGCCCGCCAGAGCCAACATGCGACCCAACTGGCCGCCACCGATTACACCGATCTTCATCTCAACAACCTCAGGCAATACGTGGGTCTGGATTGTCCAGGACGCTGTCTGTCTGCTCGGCACGGAAGGTTTTCAGTACCGCGTGGAATTGTGGATGCTTGGCGCCCAGGATGCTCGCCGACAACAGGGCTGCGTTGATCGCACCGGCCTTGCCGATGGCCAGGGTGGCGACCGGAATACCGGCCGGCATCTGCACGATCGACAGCAGCGAGTCGACGCCCGAAAGCATCGCCGACTGCACCGGCACGCCCAGCACCGGCAGGTGGGTCTTGGCCGCACACATGCCTGGCAGGTGGGCTGCGCCACCGGCACCGGCGATAATCACCTCGATGCCGCGGCCTTCAGCCTCTTCGGCGTACTGGAACAGCAGATCCGGGGTGCGGTGGGCGGAAACCACCTTGACCTCGTACGGGATGCCGAGCTTTTCCAGCATATCGGCGGTGTGGCTAAGGGTGGACCAATCGGACTTGGAGCCCATGATCACGCCAACCAGTGCACTCATCGTCGCGCCTCTTCTCTCTGGGCGCCCGCAGGCGCGTCAAAAACAACAAGCCACGCAGGATGCGTGGCTTGTTGTAGGAAAAATGGCCGGACGAACCGGCCGAAGGCCGCGCAGTATACCGCAAAGAAAGCAATAAACAGCCCCCGTTGCGACCATCTGTCATCTGCCGCAAAAGCCCGGTTTTATTGACTCGAAGGTCAGTGACCGGGACATGTTTCACGCACCGGCCGGACCTTGCGCCGCCCCGCCTTCAAGCTTGCGCCACAACAACCGCACATTGGCCTTGCGCACCAGCGCGCAGCGGTACAGGCGAATCTCCAGCGGCACATGCCATTGCGCACCGCCGCAGACCACCAGTTCGCCCCGGGCCAGTTCGGCCCGCACGCTCAGTTGCGGAACCCAGGCGATACCAAGGCCTTCCAGCGCCATGCTTTTCAGGCTGTCGGCCATGGCGGTTTCATAAATCGTGGTGAAGCGCAGCTGACGCTGGCGCAGCAAGCCATTCACCGAGCGCCCGAGAAACGCCCCGGCGCTGTACGCCAGCAACGGCACACTGCCCTCGCCTTCCAGATCGAACAGCGGTTTGCCATTGGCATCCGCCGCACACACCGGCAGCATCTCGGTCTGGCCCAGGTGCAGCGACGGGAAGATTTCCGGGTCCATCTGCATCGCCGCGTCCGGGTCGTAGAACGCCAGCATCAGATCGCAGCCACCTTCACGCAGCGCGTGCACCGCGTCGCCGACGTTGGTCGCGACCAGCCGGGTGGCGATGTTCAGGCCTTCATTGCGCAGTTGCGCAATCCAGCGCGGGAAGAAACCGAGTGCCAGCGAGTGCGCCGCTGCGACCTGGATCACTTCGCCCTGCCCGCCTTCCAAGTGATGAAGGTGGCGCAGCACTTCACCGAGCTGTTCGACCACGGTGCGCGCGGTTACCAGGAACAATTGCCCCGCCGCCGTCAGCTCGATCGGCGTGCGCGAGCGGTTGACCAGCGTCAGCCCGAGCGCCGCTTCCAGGCTGCGGATCCGCCGGCTGAAGGCCGGCTGGGTCACGAAGCGCCGTTCGGCCGCCTGCGAGAAGCTGCGGGTGGCGGCCAGAGCACTGAAGTCCTCGAGCCATTTGCTTTCCAGATTCATCACGTCCTCCCGGACACGCACCAAAACAGGTCACACGTCTGCCGCGCACGCGGCGTCACACGGGCATTATGCCGAATGTGCATAGGGCAGTGTTTAACAGCATTGGCCCAAAAATTCCCACAAGCCTAGCATTCGCAGCGTTCCGGCACAGACCGGGTCCCTATCGAGATGATTTCTATCATGTCCTCCGCTGCATCATTCCGCACAGAAAACGACCTGCTTGGCACCCTCGAAGTCCCTGCTCAAGCGTATTACGGCATCCAGACCCTGCGAGCGGTGAACAACTTCCGTCTCTCGGGCGTTCCGATTTCGCACTACCCGAAGCTGGTTGTCGGTCTGGCAATGGTCAAACAGGCCGCTGCTGACGCCAACCGCGAGCTGGGTCACCTGAGCGAAGCCAAGCACGCTGCCATCAGCGAAGCCTGTGCCCGTCTGATCCGCGGCGATTTCCACGAAGAGTTCGTGGTCGACATGATTCAAGGTGGCGCCGGTACCTCCACCAACATGAACGCCAACGAAGTGATCGCCAACATTGCTCTTGAAGCGATGGGTCACCAGAAAGGCGAATACCAGTACCTGCACCCGAACGACGACGTGAACATGGCGCAGTCGACCAACGACGCCTACCCGACCGCGATCCGCCTGGGTCTGCTGCTGGGTCACGACGCACTGCTGGCCAGCCTCGACAGCCTGATTCAGGCGTTCGCGGCCAAGGGTGAAGAATTCAACCACGTCCTGAAGATGGGTCGTACCCAGCTGCAAGACGCCGTGCCGATGACCCTGGGTCAGGAATTCCGTGCTTTCGCCACCACCATGGGCGAAGACCTGGCCCGTCTGAAGACGCTGGCACCGGAACTGCTGACCGAAGTGAACCTGGGCGGCACCGCGATCGGCACCGGCATCAACGCCGACCCGCGCTACCAGGCCCTGGCCGTACAGCGTCTGGCGCTGATCAGCGGTCAACCGCTGGTTCCAGCCGCCGACCTGATCGAAGCCACTTCCGACATGGGCGCCTTCGTACTGTTCTCCGGCATGCTCAAGCGCACCGCGGTCAAGCTGTCGAAGATCTGCAACGACCTGCGCCTGCTGTCCAGCGGCCCTCGCACCGGCATTAACGAAATCAACCTGCCGGCGCGTCAGCCAGGCAGCTCGATCATGCCAGGCAAGGTCAACCCGGTGATCCCGGAAGCCGTGAACCAGGTGGCATTCCAGGTCATCGGTAACGATCTGGCGCTGACCATGGCAGCCGAAGGCGGCCAACTGCAACTGAACGTGATGGAGCCGCTGATCGCCTTCAAGATCCTCGACTCGATCCGCCTGCTGCAACGCGCCATGGACATGCTGCGCGAGCACTGCATCGTCGGCATCACCGCCAACGAAGCGCGCTGCCGCGAACTGGTCGAACACTCGATCGGTCTGGTCACTGCACTGAACCCGTACATCGGCTACAAAAACGCCACCCGCATCGCCCGTATCGCCCTTGAAAGCGGCCGCGGCGTGCTGGAACTGGTGCGCGAAGAAGGTCTGCTCGACGAAGCCATGCTCGCCGACATCCTGCGCCCGGAAAACATGATTGCTCCGCGTCTGGTTCCGCTCAAAGCCTGAGCCGACGCGTGACTTGTAGCACCGCTCACCAGGTCGAGGGACTAGACACCTCTCACCTTTTGAGGGCTTGGGGATGATTCCCCGAGCCCTTTTTTTTAACTGTTTGAACCTGAGAACCGTATGTATGGAAGCTGGCTGCAAACCGGCTCCCAGACAAGCCCGACGCCGGTAACGTCGGGTGTTTCAAAGCTTCGTTTCGTCGCTTGCACCACAACCGTGCAGACGGGCGCCGCACTGATCGGTATAGTGCCGCCCCTCTTCGCGTGAGCGGTCGTCGGTAACGAGGCCATAACCCATGCGAAACCCGAACTAATAACAAACCCGCGATATGGATCCGGGACGAACCCTCGCCTCGCCCGTTGTGCCGCGCGCACACCGGTGTAACGCGATGTTTCGGACCATCCAGCATTTGCTTAAACAATAAACAGCGAGGAAAAATCCATGCTCGAAGTCATCAACGACTTCCTCTCAGGGAAAGTACTGATCGTGCTCATTGTCGGGCTCGGTAGCTACTTCACGATTCGCTCGCGTTTCGTTCAATTGCGCCACTTCTTCCACATGTTCGCGGTGTTCCGCGACAGCCTCAAGGGCAGCGCCGGGCAACTCAGCTCGTTTCAGGCCCTGATGCTCAGCCTCGCCGGCCGCGTCGGTGCAGGCAACATCGCCGGTGTCGGCATCGCCGTAACCCTGGGTGGTCCGGGTGCGGTGTTCTGGATGTGGGTGACCGCACTGGTCGGCATGTCCAGCAGCTTCTTCGAATGTACGCTGGCCCAGGTCTACAAGCGCGCCGATGGCGACGGTTTGTACCGTGGCGGCCCGGCTTACTACATCCAGCACGGCCTGAAGCTCAAAGGCATGGCGGTGGTGTTCTCGATCCTGCTGCTGGTCACTTACGGCTTCGCCTTCATCGGCCTGCAGTCCTACACCGTGACCCACTCGCTGCAGAACGCTTTTGCCTTCGACCCGCAACACACCGGCATCGTCCTGGCGGTGCTGCTGGCCATTACCTTCATCGGTGGCATCAAGCGTATTGCTTCGGTGTCCGACCTGCTGGTTCCGATCAAGACCCTGGCCTACATCGGCGTGACCCTGTACGTGATCGGCACCCAGATCGAACACGTGCCAGCCATGCTGGTGACCATCTTCAAAAGCGCCTTCGGTCTCGACCCGGCTTTCGGCGGCCTGCTCGGCAGCGCGATCGTGATGGGCGTGAAACGTGGCGTGTTCGCCAACGAAGCGGGCCTGGGCAGTGCGCCGAACGTCGCCGCCGTGGCGGCCGTGAAGCACCCGGGCGCTCAGGGCGTGGTTCAGGCGTTCAGCGTGTTCCTCGACACCTTCGTGATCTGCACCTGCACCGCGCTGCTGATCCTGCTGTCGGGCTTCTACACCCCGGGCTTCGAGGGTGACGGCATCGTCCTGACCCAGAACTCGCTGGCCGCCGTGGTCGGTGACTGGGGCCGCATGTTCGTCAGCGTCGCACTGTCGCTGTTCGTCTTCACGTGCATCCTCTACAACTACTACCTGGGCGAAAACAGCCTGCAGTTCCTCACCCGCAACCGCGCTGCGCTGATGACGTTCCGCGGTCTGGTGCTGGCGCTGGTGGTCTGGGGTTCGATGCAGGATCTGTCGACCGTGTTCGCCTTCGCCGACATCACCATGACCTGCCTGGCCTTCGTCAACCTGATGGCCCTGGCCCTGCTGTTCAAGGTCGGCATGCGCGTGATGCGCGACTACGACGCGCAGCGCCGTGCCGGCGTCGACCAGCCGGTATTCGACTCCAGCAAGTTCAGCGACCTGGATCTGGATCTGAAAGCCTGGCCGGCTAATCCGACGGCCGACACTCAGGCCAACGCTCAGCCGCAAGGCATCCCCGCAGCGCAACGCTGATCGGGTAAAAACCGGGCGCAGGTCTTGCGCCCGGCGTGACACAAGCAGCGGTCGGCGTCATGCTCGACCGCATGCTGTCCTCGTTCAGGAGAACTCCCCATGAATTCCTCGACCTACCCTGCCGCCCAGCACGTCATGGTGCTGTACACCGGTGGCACCATCGGCATGCAGGCCAGCGCCAATGGCCTGGCCCCGGCGTCCGGTTTCGAAGCGCGGATGCGCGATTACCTGCACAGCCAGCCAGAGCTGGTGGTGCCGCAGTGGCGCTTTCGCGAGATGTCGCCGCTGATCGACAGCGCCAACATGACCCCGGCCTACTGGCAGCAACTGCGAGAAGCGGTGGTCGACGCCGTCGATGTGCAAGGCTGCGACAGCGTACTGATCCTGCACGGCACCGACACCCTGGCCTACAGCGCCGCCGCCATGAGCTTCCAATTGCTCGGCCTGCATGCCCGCGTGTGCTTCACCGGTTCGATGCTGCCGGCCGGCGTCACCGACAGCGACGCCTGGGAAAACCTCAGCGGCGCACTGGTCGCCCTCGGCCACGGCCTGGCGCCGGGCGTGCATCTGTATTTCCACGGCGAACTGCTGGCCCCGACCCGCTGCGCGAAAGTGCGCAGCTTCGGCCGTCATCCGTTCAAACGCCTGGAGCGTCAGGGCGGCGGCGTGAAAGCCACTTCCTTGCCGGCCGCGCTGAACTACAACCAACCGAAGCAACTGGCCAAGGTTGCGGTGTTGCCGCTGTTCCCAGGCATTGGCGCCGAGATCATCGACGGCCTGCTCGACAACGGCATTCAGGGTCTGGTGCTGGAATGCTACGGCAGCGGCACCGGGCCGAGCGATAACCCGCAATTCCTCGCCAGCCTCGGCCGGGCGCGGGACAACGGCGTGGTCGTGGTTGCGGTCACGCAGTGCCATGAAGGCGGCGTGGAGCTGGATGTCTACGAAGCGGGCAGCCGCTTGCGTGGTGTTGGCGTGTTGTCTGGTGGCGGGATGACTCGCGAGGCAGCGTTCGGCAAGTTGAACGGATTGCTTGGTGCGAGTCTTGAGACAGCTGAAGTGCGGCGACTGGTCGAACTCGATCTGTGCGGCGAACTCATCTGATCAGGGCTGTAAATACAATTTTTTAACATCAATTGACCTTCCTGCAGAACTTCTGCAGGAAGGTTTTAAAACAATCAATCTTACGTAAATGCAAATCCTCCTAGCGTGAGTTTGAAGTTACCCTTCTGATCACACTCCAAAAGTACCCAGCTTTCCATGCTACTCATCGAAGGAATACTACATCAAAAACCCCTTCATCCAGGCTTATCGATCCCTCCGCAATTTTCGCATGAAAAACCCCTTGATAAGAATTAGGTTCTGTACCCTCATATAGCGTCACACCGCCTTCACTTGGATACCGAATACTGTCAGGCGTTATAAATTGCAGAGCGGCGTCACCGTCGGTACTAAATGGTATTTCTACACCATATTCCTTCTTACAGAAAATATTGATCTTTATGTCTTCATACTTGTAATAGATCGAGATATTGCTCTCCGTGATGGAACCCTTAGTCGTACTAAATACTTTTTCCAGACCATTAATCCTTACCTTCATGCTCCCCTCGGCCGGACCATTTTTCAAACCTTTAAATTTATTGGCAATGATGTCGTCAAAGTCTGCTTTCTTGCTCATTTCAATCTCCTTTGCTTTCCAGCGAATCAAAAATGGTCGCATTCCAACTGCTGACTTCGGGCGGGGCGACAACTTTCACAATAGAAGTCAAAAAAATTCATGTCAAATAGAATTCGAGAATTTAAATTAACCGACAAGCGGTCGTATTTATAGATCCGACCTGTAATTTCTGACAGTGGTTAGCTCACAATCAAGCATGTAAATTGAAGCCCCCAGCTCTGACTTTATATTTTTAATCCAACAACTCAGAATATTTCCGCTGTGAACATTTACGAAATATTAAAACTCCACGTAAAAAACTTAAACCAACTATCATCCGGCGCTCTCGCCAAACCCAAATTGCCCGGCACGCAACTTGCACTAATACAGTTCTTTTCAGCCCGGATTGCCCCATGCTCCACTCCCACCTCACCACCCTCAACGCTGTCTCCCTGGTGCTCAACACCTTCAGGGATCAGGGCCTGTCCAGCGAAGCGCTGCTGGCCGGCAGCGGCATCAGCGCGGCGGATCTGAGCCGGGCCGACACTCGCATCACCACCAACCAGGAGATGCAGGTCTGCGCCAATGCAGTCGCGCTCAAGCATGACATCGGTCTGGAACTGGGCCGGCGCATGCACGTTTCCTGCTACGGCATCCTCGGTTACGCGCTGCTGACCTGTGCCACCTTCGGTGACGCTTTGCGCCTGGCGATCCGGTATCCGGCGCTGCTGGGAACACTTTTCGAGCTGAGCCTGGAAGACGACGGCGAGCGCGTCTGGTTCGTCGCCGCCGATTATCGCGAGAGCCCGGCGATGGCGGTGTTCAATGCCGAGTTCTGCCTGGTGTCGCTGAAAGTCATCTGCGATGACCTGCTCGGCCATCCGTTGCCATTGCTGGCTGCCCGCTTCGAACACTCCGCGCCAGACTATCGCGACAGCTACGCCGAACTCTTCAAGGCGCCGCTGCACTTTGGCGCCAAGGACAATGCCTTCGCCTTCGACCGGCGCTGGCTCGATCAGCCGCTGCCGCTGGCTGACATCATCACCCACCAGGCCATGGCCGAGCGCTGCCGCAAGCAGAACACCGAGTTCACCGGCCGTCAGGCGTGGCTGGGGCGAATCCGCCAGTTGCTCAGCGCTCAGCTCAACGCCGCACCGGGGCTGGAAGGTTTGGCGCAGCAGATGAACTGCTCGCCGCGTACCTTGCGCCGGCATCTGAAGGACATGGGTTGCAGCTACCAGGAGCTGCTCGACGAACTGCGTTTCGAGCGGGCCAAGCAGATGCTTTGCGAGGATCAGTTGCCGATCTACCGCATCGCCGAAACCCTGGGCTTCAGCGAGACCGCGAGCTTCCGCCATGCCTTCGTGCGCTGGAGCGGCGTGGCGCCGAGTCAGTTCCGACCACACGGTTAAACCGTCGAGGGGCGATATCAGGTCAGTATTTTTGGCCACATCGATCCCCTTTTGGCCTCTCTGGCCGTTCTCCGATTCGCTCCGCGCCGCAACACTGGAGCCAACCGAATCAGCCCCTGCGGAGAACAACAAATGCTGACGATCTACTCTGACGATCACCACCTGCACCACGGCCGCTGCGAATTGATCGACGGGCAACTCAAGCCTTGCTTCGAGATGCCGTCGCGCGCCGACCACGTGCTGCAACGGGTGAAAAACCAAAACCTCGGCCCGGTCGAGGCGCCGAAGGATTTCGGCCTCGGGCCGATCGAGCGCATTCACAGCCGCGACTACCTCGACTTCTTCAAAGGTGCCTGGGCGCGCTGGACCGAATTCAACACCGACGGCGACTTGCTGCCTTACACCTGGCCGGCGCGGACCCTGCGTCAGGTCAAACCGACCAGCCTGCACGGCCAGCTCGGCTATTACAGCTTCGACGGCGGCGCACCGATCACCGCCGGCACCTGGCAAGCGGCGTACAGCGCGGCGCAGGTGGCGCTGACCGCACAAGCGGAAATCCAGCGTGGCGCGCGGGGGGCCTTCGCCCTGTGCCGTCCACCGGGACACCACGCCGCCGGCGATTTGATGGGCGGTTATTGCTACCTCAACAACGCCGCCATCGCTGCGCAGGCGTTCCTCGATCAGGGCCACAAGAAGGTTGCGATCCTCGACGTCGACTATCACCACGGCAACGGCACCCAATCGATTTTCTACGAGCGCAGCGACGTGCTGTTCACCTCGATCCACGGCCACCCGGAAGCGGAATTCCCGTTCTTCCTCGGCTACGAGGATGAACGCGGCGAAGGCGCCGGTGAAGGCTTCAACTTCAACTATCCACTGCCGGCCGGTTCTGGCTGGGATGTCTGGAGTGCGGCACTGGATCAGGCCTGCCAGCAGATCGACAACTACGGCGCCGACATCATCGTCGTGTCGCTGGGCGTCGACACCTTCAAGGACGACCCGATCTCCCAGTTCAAGCTCGACAGTCCGGATTACCTGGCGATGGGCAAACGCATCGCGGCCCTCGGCAAACCGACCCTGTTCGTCATGGAAGGTGGCTACGCGGTGGAAGAAATCGGCATCAACGCGGTGAACGTGCTCGAAGGTTTCGAACAATGAGCAGAATCAAGCACCTCATCGCGCCAGCGTTGTGCGCGGCGCTGCTGAGCGGCGCCGCACACGCGGATGAACGCACCCTGCGCGTCTACAACTGGTTCGACTACATCACCCCCAAGGCACTGGAAGATTTCAAGGCGCAGAACAGCCAGACCAAACTGGTCTACGACATCTTCGACACCAACGAAGCGCTGGAGGCCAAGCTGCTGACCGGCAACTCCGGCTATGACGTGGTGGTCCCGTCCAACGTGTTCCTCGCCAAGCAAATCGAGGCCGGGGTGTTCCAACCGCTGGATCGCAGCCAGTTGCCGAACTGGAACCACCTCGACCCGAAACTGATGAAGCTGATCGAGGCCAACGACCCGGGCAACCAGTTCGCCGTGCCGTACATGTACGGCACCATCCTGATCGGCTTCAACCCGGCCAAGGTCAAGGCAGCGCTGGGTGACAGCGCGCCAGTGGACAGCTGGGACCTGATTTTCAAGGAAGAGAACATCAGCAAGCTCAAGCAGTGCGGCGTGGCCCTGCTCGATTCGCCTTCGGAGATCCTGCCGCTGGCCCTGCAACACCTTGGCCTGGATCCCAATAGCAAGAACCCGGCGGACTACGCCAAGGCTGAAGCGCTGCTGATGAAGATCCGTCCATATGTGACCTACTTCCATTCGTCCAAGTACATGGCCGATATCGCCAACGGTGACATCTGCGTCGCGGTCGGTTATTCAGGCAGCTTCTCGCAAGCCGCCAACCGCGCCAGGGAAGCGAAAAACGGCGTGGTGGTCGACATGCGCCTGCCGAAGGAAGGGGCGCCGATCTGGTTCGACATGCTCGCGATCCCGAAAGGCGCGAAGAATCCCCAGGACGCCTACACCTTCATCAACTACCTGCTGCAACCGCAGGTGATTGCGCCGGTCAGCGATTTTGTCGGCTATCCGAACCCGAACAAGGACGCTACCGCGCAGGTCGATCCGGCAATTCGCAACAATCCGAATCTGTACCCGACCGATGCGGCGATGAATACGCTCTACACCCTGCAACCGCTGCCCCGCGATGCGGAACGGGCTCGCACCCGCGCATGGACCAGGATCAAGTCCGGTACTTGAAGCGCAATGACCCGACAAGACCCGCCTTCGCGGGTCTTTTTTTGCCTGCAAGATTTATGTACCCCACTGCATCGCGACCGAGGTTCTAGTGTCCGGATTTTTCCCATGGACATGACCATGACAGAATCTACCGCCATCACTGTACCCAGTGTTTCCCCTCCCTTGTTGAAACAGAGCCTGCTGGCTGAACTGATCGGCCAGGGTTACTCGCTGCATCAGGTCGCCTCGGCGTTATTGCGCGAAGCGCTGAGCAAAAACCATCCCGAGCAACACATCGATCCGGATCGAACCCTGCTTGCGACGCCCCTGCGCGAATCCGATCCCTTGCAGAGCCCCTCCAGAGCCTTCGCCTACGAGTCCCTGACTCACGCCTTTATCCAGCACTGCCTGCACAAGACCAAGGCTGATTATCTTGACGGGGAGCACTTCCTGACCCGATCACCCGAAGCCGTCCCGCCGATTCTCCTGCCGGTGAGCATGGACGACATCACTTCGCTGATGAACGATCACGCCCCGTTTCTGTTCCTCGAATACCAGCAGCGCCAGCTTGATTACTGGAACGAATCGCCCGGCAGCCGGCCACGCTGGCAAGAGCTGTCCGATCTTGTGTGTTCGGCTGCGAATGTGCAGACGGCCAGCGGCTGGGGCGCCGACGATTGCGCACTGGCACGATTTGTCGCGCAGCACCCGGACCGGGCCGGACGATCGGGCGTGAACAGCGATTACGTCGGGCTCAAGGCCTGCCTGATGGATATCGACCTGGTCGAAGGCGACGACAGCACACACCTGATCATCGCCGGCGCGCTGGTGCTGACCGCGACCGTCAAACAGCGGCAACGCGTCTTGATGTACACCGTTGCCGATGGCTATGAGTCATTCGATTCACTGACCGAGCTGGGTGAAACGCTCCCGCAGCGGATCGCCCCGGAGCTGGCCGGTCGCTCACTGAAATGGCGCCTGATCGAACCTGAAGGGAATATTTTCGATGCCGTGGCACAAGCGCTGATCAGCAATCAGCTCGAAGCCATCGAGGCGCTGGATCCCGCCAGCCCGTCAATCAGTGCCCGCGCCGGTTCCGCGCGACAAAGCCGTGCACGTTTCAGTTCGCTCGAGCGAGCCCGTCTCGACAAACTGGAAGAGGTCATTCCCGACTGGTTGCAAGCCGGCTCTGCTGATGATCTGCAAGACTACAGTCGCTACATTGCCGAGCTCGGAACCTTGCGCAACGAATCCGAGAATGGCGTGTTCAAGGAAGACGACATCCCGCTGATCGAACCCTATGCCGAACGCCGGATGCGCGAAGCGATCATCGCCGACAAAAGCGCCACCGGAGCTGCCGACCTGCCTTTTGAACACTTGCGCATCACCGTCACCCACAGCTTCGAAACCGGCGGCTTCACGCTGCCCAACCCGTTTGACCGGACTCACGAAACCCTGGGCGAATTCGCCCTGCAAAACGCTCCGCCCTATCAAGCCACAATCGCCTTCGACAATGGCCGGGCCGTGCCTGCCTGGCTGACTGTGGATTTTCTGAGCGGCATCGCGCAAAAGGTCGACATCGGCGGTCACTACCCGCAAGTGATCAAACGCGCGTTGATTGATGACCCGATCCGTTCGGCTGCGCAAAAGACCCGCTACCTGCGCCAATTGCCGACGCTTCTGCCGCTGCTGGCGCTGGAGTGCAAACTCAAACAGCAGGGCGGCGTCGATGAACGCGGTTATGCGTATGTCTGCCAATTGATGGATGCCATCACCCGCAAACTGCCGACACCCGAACATCCGGTCACCATCCGTCCTCTGGCGTTTGTCCCTCGCCGCCGTTTGAGCCGGCGTTCGGACGTAGTCACCAACATGTTCATCATTTGCCCGCGCGTACACACCCAGGGACCTTGCCTGCTATACCGTCCGCTGCTGGACACGCCATTGATGCAGTTCGCGTCTTTGCAGAACCTTATGTATGCGCTTTATCAGGATGGCGAATTGCGCAGCTCGGTACTGGCCTGGCTGGACAACGCGGCGCGGAGCTTCGAGTACTCGCAGTACGCCTTCCCGGTCGGTCTGCCCTCGCCATGGATCATCACCCAACTGGGCACCGAACCCTTCATGCACCTCGACCTGACCGGTCCGATCGAACTGGAGAACGCACCACTCCACGGGGACATTCTCGCGTCGCTGTACGCGGCAAACAGTCAGGCGCTGGTTGAACTTGCGAACCGCCAGTCACAGTCCAACAGTGAGCGGCGCTGGGCGCTTCTGACGGACAGTGGCTGGGCAGCCTTCAATGTCGCCGCGAATTTCATGAGCGGCGCAGCGGGCACCGCCGTCTGGGTCTGGCAGACCATCACGCAGATCCAGCAGGCGATCGATGCCCATGAACGTGACGACACTGTGGTGGCGTGGAAATCCACCGGCGATGTGCTGCTGACGCTCGGCATCATCCTGACCCAGCACGTCGTGGCGCGACGCAATCATTCGTGGCTGCCGCGCCTGAAACAGCAGGACGAAGCCGTCCGATTGCCTGCGCAGAAAACAGAACCCGCCCCGGAAGAGGCCACGCCATCCGTCACACTCGATCCAACACCCCTTATCGGAGAAGTGCCTGCCGCACATCTCACTCAAATCGAACAGGGGGCACTGCTGCGACCGGACAACAGCACACGCTTCATCAAGATGCTCGACCGGTTCCAGATCCCCAAACCTGACTTGATCGGCAAACAACCCTCGCCGCACACTCATCTGTACACCCTGAAGGGCAAGACCTGCGTCCAGGTCGGCACGCGCTGGTTCCAGGTCAGCGCCGAAAAAGACGAGCCGGTGCACCTTGTCGATCCGGTCGATCCGCTGCATATCGGCATGGCCGTGAAATATGACGAGACAACCGGACAATGGCACTGGGATCCGAAGTTGCGCTTGCGCGGGGGCATGCCGAAAAGCCGGATCGAGGCCTTCCGTCGCTCCAAAAAGCAGACGATGGACGCCGCCTGGACCAAGCTGGAGCAATTCGAAGCGCGTGAAACCCAGGAAAAAACACGACTTCTGCAAGCGCTGGTATCCCTTCCAAAAGATACCAGCGAGGCCGGATTTGAACGCGCTGCTTCCACTTATCTGGACAGGGCCACGAACCTGGGCAACGACTACACCCAGGCCCTGGCCCAACTCGAACTCTGGCGCCAGTCAGGAGGCGGCGGTTCACTGCATCAGGCCAAACTGATGACGCTGACCCTGGGTCAGCATCGCTGCTTTGGCTCCTGGCTGCGGGTGAAGATGCGGATCTACGCCAAAACCACACAGATATTCGTCGACAGTGTGAACCACCGGACACCGCTACCGCGCAAGCAACAGATCGAGATCGCCACCGTCGCCACCGCGTTGAGCGATCAAATGATTGTCAACCTGGAGACGCTGGATCACTCACTGCAAGTCTTGAGCGGCCATTCGAGCAAGGCCCGGAAGGTGGCAGAGAAGCTGGAGCTTCTACTGCCGGACTTCACCCCGCTGGACCTGAAAGCCAATGAAATCGGCATGTCCTACGAACGCTGTGTCGTGGAGCAACCGGGGGCCGCCATGAATGAAGCCCGCGTCGCGATCGGGATCATTACGGCCACCGCTGCCGACGCTGCTCATGAGTTGAGCCTGCTGAGCAAAACAGAGGTGGCGGCGGATGGGCAGCCGGCACGTATCGAACGTTTGTCGCGATGGAACGACCTGTTCGCCAGTCTCGGAGAACGCGTCGAACAGCTGCCCGCCGAGCACCCCGGTCAGTTCGTCCAGGCAAGGCTCGACAGGATCCGCGAACTGATCGGCGAATTCTGTGCGGTCGCCCGCGAGCGCCTGACCACGGAGTTGCCCGAACCGCAAGAGCGACCGACGCCCGTCAAGTCCCGGCCGCAGCCGTCCACATCGCAGTCCAAAGTGAAAATCACCAAGAGTCGTCCACGCCCTGAGGTGGACGAACAGGCTTCGACCGCCCCGGAAGGCGACGCCGACAGCGAGACCGCATTCGTCAAATTTTCCACCCAACGGCCCGAACCGAAAGCGCCTGCGGATGACGAAGACCTTATTTCATCAGCCATGCAGCTTGCAGCAGACATCGACCGTTTCAACCGCAAGACCCGCGAGGACGCCAGGCGGCCAGGGCGTATTCCCGCAGACATCCGCGACATGTTCGAGCAGCAGGTCGAACGCCTCAAAAAAGCGGCCAGCGATGTCGACGAAGCGATCATCCGCAGAAAAAACGCGAAAAAGGATCCGTGGCCCGTCACTTCGTTGAGCGGCGATCTGCGCGAAGCTGCCACCCGCACCCACGCTGAAGGTATTGCGGCCTATGCGGCCATGCTTAAACAACGCAAACCTCGGGAAGCCTACTTCCTTTGGCTGCACGACCATGGGCAGCTCAAGGTCAGCAAGGATCCACGCGGTCGTATTCGCACCCGCCATCGCGGAGACTACTTCCAGGAGTATCGAATTCTCGACAAGTCCCGGGCGGACAAGCCGTTGTGGGTGGCGCATTTCCACTACGACCAGCTCAAGGATGCCGATGAGCAGTACACCATCGCCCATCTGAAACCGGCCGATGCCTATCTGCAGACGCTCGATGAAAAATCCCGTCAGACACTGAGCACCTTCGATGCCGTCGATAATGCACTACGGCGTATTGTCGATCCGCAGGTACGCGATCTATTCCTCAAACCACAGCCGGAGCCGGAGCCTCAACCGAAAGACGAATAACGGCGCCACACTTCATGCAAACGGACCAGAGCCGACTCGATCGCCGGCTCCGGCACCGCCGCAAAACCCAGCACCAGGCCGGCACGCTGATCGAGCGGCGTCGTCGAATCCGGCAGCCAGTATTTGCTCAGGCCATGGATCTCCACCTCCACGCTGGCGGCCTGTTCGATCAGTTGTTGTTCGCGGGCCACGCTGTCGACCGCCACGGTGAGATGCAGCCCGGCCGACACCGCCGGCAGTGCGCCGACACCCGCCAGGCCTTGCGGCCAACCGTTGATCAACGTGTTGCGCCGGCTCAGCGCTGCCCGGCGCATCCGTCGGATGTGCCGCTGGAAATGCCCGGCTGCCATGAACTCGGCCATCACCGCTTGAGTGCTCACTTCGGAATGCCGGACATCCACCGCCCGCCGCTGCGCAAAGGCTTCCACCAGTCCCGGCGGCAACACCAGATACCCCAGGCGCAGCGCCGGGAACGCAACTTTGCCGAAAGTGCCGACGTACAACACGCGACCCTGGCGGTCGAGCGCAGCCAGCGGGGCCAAGGGCGCGCCGGTGTAGCGATACTCGCCGTCGTAGTCGTCCTCGACGATCCAGCCGCCGGTGCGCTCGGCCCAGGCCAGCAGTTCCAGACGTCGCGCCAGACTCATCACCACCCCCGTCGGGTACTGATGAGACGGCGTGACATAAGCCACCCGGCAATCTTCGACGGCCGCCAGTGCCGCGCAGTCGATACCCTCTTCGTCCACGGCAATACCTTGCAATCGACCACCGGCCAGCGCAAAGGCATGACCGGCTGCGCGGTAGCCGGGATTCTCGATACCCACCCCGGCGCCCGGCTCCACCAGCAACTGTGCACAAAGGCTGATTCCCTGTTGCGCGCCACTGGTGATCACAATTTGCTCAGCCGAGCACTGCATACCCCGCGAACTGCGCAAATAAGCGGCAATCAGACCGCGCAGGCGCGCATCGCCTGCCGGATCGCCGTAACACAGTTGCTGCAAATCGGGTTTGCGCCAGAACGCCGCGTTCAGCTTGGCCCAGACGTCGAAAGGGAACAGATCGAAGGCCGGAACACCGACCCGGAATGCTCGCGGCGGACCGCTCGGTGGCGTCGGTAAATGGTTCTGCTCAAGCCGCTGCAACGCACGGCTGTGGATAACTTTGCTGGATAAATTCCCAGTGGAATTGGCCGAAATTGTGGATAAGGCTGTGGGTAAGCCTGTTGAAAACCCTGTGGATACTTTTGTGGATAGTTTTTTCGCGGGCGCCAGCGATTGCGGTAATTGCGCCACGTAAGTGCCGTCCCCGACCCGCCCTTCGATAAAGCCTTCGGCATACAACTGATCGTAGGCACGCACCACGCTGTTGCGGGAAATCGCCAGTGCTGCCGCCAGATCGCGGCTCGCCGGCAACCGCGTGCCGCTGGCCAGGCGCCCGTCGAGTACCCGCAGGCGCAAGGCCTGGTAGAGCTGGCGGCTCAAGCCTTTGCGGCGGTCGAGTTCGATACCGGCAGGGTTGAACGGCAGCGACAGCGTGGTCGAATCGGGCATGACAATGGACCTATGAAATTGGTCATCAATGGCTCTTACAACAGACCAATAGCCTGCCTACGATGCAGGCATTCGCCAAGGAAATTTTCTCCATGTACACACCCCGCGCCTTTGCCATCGATGACCTGTCCCAACTCCACGAACTGATCCTCGCCACCCGCCTCGCCATTCTGGTGACCCACGGCGAACAAGGCTTGCAGGCCAGTCATGTGCCGGTGCTGCTGCATCGTGAACAAGGTCCGAACGGTACGCTGTACGGGCATCTGGCCAAGGCCAATCCGCAGTGGAAAGACCTGCGCGACGGCGCCGAGGCCCTGCTGATTTTCCCCGGTGCCGATGCCTACGTCAGCCCGGGCTTTTACCCGAGCAAGGCCGAGCACGGCAAAGTCGTGCCGACCTGGAACTACGTCGCCGTGCACGCCTACGGTCACGCCGAAACCTTCAGCGACGGTGGTCGCCTGCTGGACATCGTCAGCACCCTCACCAATCGCCATGAGGCCGGCCGCGCCCAGCCCTGGTCGGTTGACGATGCCCCGGCCGATTACATCGACGGCATGCTCAAGGCCATCGTCGGGTTCGCCATTCCGATCGACCGCCTCGAAGGCAAGCGCAAGCTCAGCCAGAACCGCAGCGCCGAAGACATCGCCGGCGTGCGCGAAGGCCTGGCTGCCAGCCCCGACATCAACGATCAAACCCTCGCTCACTTGATGCGTTAAGGAAATCACCATGAGTCAGATCGACATCCGTCCGGTCAGCGCCGCCGATCACGCCGCCTGGCTGCCGCTGTGGCAGGCCTACCTGCGCTTCTACAACACGGAATTGCCGGACGCCGTCAGCCAAAGCACCTGGCAGCGCTTTCTCGACCCGAACGAACCGACCCACGCCGCCCTCGCCTGGGCCGACGGCAAAGCGGTGGGCATGGTGCATTTCATCTACCATCGTTCGAACTGGAGCATCGAAAACTCCTGCTACCTGCAAGACCTGCTGGTGGAGCCGCAAACCCGTGGCACCGGCGTCGGTCGCCTGCTGATCGAACATGTCTACGCCACGGCCAAGGCCGATCGTTGCTGCAAGGTGCACTGGCTGACCCACGAAACCAACGCCACGGCGATCCAGCTCTACGAGCGCATCGCCGAGCGCCCGGGTTTCATCCAGTTTCGCAAAGCCATTTAAGGAGCCACATGCATGACGACTTCCCTCGCCGACTGGAAAGGTGTGCCGCCGCCCTCCACCACCCTGATCGAAGGCCGCTTCATCCGCCTCGAAAAGCTCGACCCGGCGCGCCACGGCGACGACCTGTTCAACGCCCTGCAAGGCCCCGGCGCCGACCCGAAACTCTGGGATTACTTGCCCTACGGGCCGTTTCCGGAACGCAGCGTCTTCAATGACTGGCTGAACAACCACGCGGCCCACAGCGACCCGTATTTCTTCAGCGTCATCGACCGCGTCAGCGGCCAGGTGCAAGGCATCCTCAGCCTGATGTCGATCGTTCCGGCTCAGGGCCGCATCGAAATCGGCCACGTCACCTTCGGCGCCCCAATGCAGCGCTCGCCGAAAAGCACCGAGGCGGTCTACCTGCTGGCCAAAGAATCCTTCGCTCTCGGCTACCGCCGCCTGGAATGGAAATGCAACAACGGCAACGCCCGCTCCAAATACGCGGCCGAGCGCCTGGGCTTCAGCTTCGAAGGCGTGTTCCGCCAGCACATGGTGGTCAAGGGCCAGAACCGCGATACCGCGTGGTACTCGATTCTGGACTCGGAATGGCCGGCGATTGCGGCGGGGTTCGAACGCTGGTTGAGCGATGAGAATCAGACGGCGGATGGGCAGGTGAGAGGGTTGGTTGAGTGCCGCGCTTGAAACTTGCTCGACACTAAGCGGGTTGCGGGTTCAGCTGTTGTTTCGCCGAACCCGTACCACGCCCATTTTCAGCCCGAACGGGCGGAACACGGCATTCAGGGATTTCAGTGTCTGATTACCCTCGCCGTGTTCGATGTGCACCAGCGTGCGTACCGAAATCTTGCACATCTTTGCGAACTGGGTCTGATGCAGCCCGGTCACCTCCACGCGTAAACGGCGAACGGCTTCACCGATTTCTACGGTTCCTTCAGCCAGCGCTTCTTGAATGCTTTCGATGAGCACGGTGCGCTCGGCGACGGTCATGCTCATTTCAGATCCCACTCTTTCAATCGTTGCTCCAGGTTTTTCAGGTGGACGCCCGGATGATTCATTGTCCGGTCAGGCAAACCGCTGGCGCTCAAAATGTCCGGCAACTCGGCCAGGCACTGCGCATCTTCACGCAGGCGTTCGAAAGATTCCGGCGCGTCGGACAACCCTGCCAAGGGGTCATCCGGATCGGAAATATCCGCCAATGCGCGACAAACCCCTCGCCAATCGACATCTCCCGCCCTCTCCAGCTCTTTTGGCCATTTGGTCGTGCGGGTCACACCTTCGGCATCCATGACCATGGGGGCCAGGTCATAAATGGGGGCCAGACGATACGAGCCCTCGTCACGAATGATTGCGGTATTGCGACCGTGGTTATCCGAGTTGCCAAGAATCTTGTTGATCAGGTCCCGACGTAAATAGTCCGCCACCAGTGCCGGAATCTGATCCGCTTGCCCCGCATTGCGCCAGAGCTCGGCGAGCATGCGAATGACTTCCATATGGTTCATCGCGCTTCCCGGCGTCGTCACTTCGGCCAACGAGTAAATCGACTCCACGGCAAAACGCTCTACCCCACGGCTCGTCACCTGGCGATCAAAACGCTGCATCCACAAGCTGGGTTTGTTCGCCTCCTCTAACGCCAGACCTTCTGCCGCGACGGTTTCGATACCCAGTGCCTGAAGCGCCTGGTAGTAGTGGAATTCGCTGCGCAGGATGTCTTGATCGGTTTGACTTCCCTTATTCCGGGCGAACTTCACAAACCAGTGCTGATGGACGTTTTCATCATCCAGCACGGCATCGGGGTACAAAAGACCGGCATGATCCTCGGCCAGGAGAATCTTGGGAGCCTCACCTCCGGCCCCAGTCGCCCCACCAATCGCAGCTCCCATTTCATAGGCATATTCAAGGAAGCGGTGGTCACGGCTGACGACCTCCTGACGCTGAAACCCGATGGGCTTGCGCTCGTCGACAGCCTCGGCCGACTCTTTTATCCGCATGTTGCCGATCGGAGCCGGAGTGCAGCGACCGAGCAGGTAAAGATCGGCACTGATGCCTGCAGGTTTCTCCTGCCCAAGACGTGCGAGAAGAAACCTTTTAGCGGCGCCTGCCGGCGCGATGTCATGCACGAATGCAGGGGTGATGGATCGCCGGCCTTCCCAATCAAGTGGGAACAGCGCACTCACGGCCTTGGAAAAAGGCGAGCCGATAGCCTCAATGTTTTCGACCAGATACGCCGACTCGTAGCCAAAACTGCAGCGGCTTTCGAAGCCTTTTTCGGGCGAGTCGAAACTCAACACCATCGCGTCATGCCATTTGCCGGCGTCGAATATCTGCAATGTCAGGTTGTGCATGCGGCTCTCATCTGCAATTAAATGCATTAATGCGGTCGTTTGGTGAACTATAAGTGCAATATAGTGCATTTCAGAAGATAGAGAGATTCATTAATCTGCAATAAAGTGCAGATTAAGAAATAAAACCTCGAAATAAACGCAAAATAATGCGGATGCCGCTGAGTTCGCCACGGACATCATTCTGTAAAAACCCTCCGCTATACAGGACGCCCCGCTTATAACAAAAAGGACGTTCTGCCCATGCCCTTCCCGCCCCAGCGCCTGTCGTTTGCCATTGCCCTGCTGATCGCCACCAGCGCCGCCCACGGCAAGACCGTGCAGATCGACACCGCCACGACGGCATCGCAGACATTGGGTGGCGGCGACACACTGACGATTTCGGCGCCGGGCAGCATCACCAACAGCGGCAAGGCTGTGAGCCTGAAGGACGGCACCAGCGGCGTCGGTGTGATCATCGATAACGCAGGCAAGATCATTTCTACCGGCGGACGGGCCATCGACAGCAGCGGCGACCTGACCCAGGCGCGCAACTACGCGATCTACAACCGCAGCGGCGGGCAGATTCTCGGTTCCAACGATGCGATTCGCATCGACAGCAACTTTGTCAGCGGCAGCCTGTTGATCGACAACAGTGGCACCATTCGCTCGACCACCGGCCAAGGCCTGGATCTGGATGCGTTGCGCAGCGACGGGGTAAAAACCACGATCATCAACCGCGCGGGCGGGCTGATTCGTGGCGACGCCAGCGACGGCATGAAAACCGGCGCCAATGCGACCATCAGCAACTACGGCGAGATCTCCACCGGTGACTCGCACAACGCCGACCAGAAGTTCGACGGCATCGATATCGACACCGCGACCGGCGTCAGCGTGACCAACTACGGCGTGATTTCCGGCGGGCGGCATGGCATCACCACTGACCTGGGAGCGACGCTGGTCAACTACGGGCAGATCACCGGGCGCAACGGCTCCGGTTTCGGTTCCGATGGCGACGGCACGGTGATCAACCACGGCACCATCACTGGCGCGTATTCCGGGCTGCAACCCAATGGTGACGGCGACGGCGTGGACATCGACAACATCGCTCACATCGAAAACTACGGCACCATTCAGGGCGTCGGTGCCGGCGGTGTGGACAAGGGTGGTTTCGCCAATGGCAGTGAAGGCATCGCCCTGGGCGGCGGTTACATTCTCAACGCCAAGGATGCACTGATCAGCGGCGCCAACAGCGCCATTCTGGTGGATGACGGCAGCGGCGGTTCGGGGCTGGCGGCCACCACGCTGGAGAACTACGGCACTATCCAGGGCCTCGACGGCTTCGGCGTGAAATTCGTCGGAGAGTTCGCCGACAGCGTGATCAACGGCGGCACGATCAGCGGCAGCAACGGCCTGGCGCTGGACCTGGGTGGTGGCAATGACAGCCTGACCCTGCGCAGCGGCAGCCGCTTTGTCGGCGTGGTCGATGGCGGCAGCGGTTACGACCGCGTAGTGATGGATGACGCAGCCGGCGGCAGCTTCGGTGCCAGCCGCAACTTTGAATGGCTGGAAGTCAAGCAAGGCGCCTGGACGCTCACCGGCAGCGGCGACTTCAGCGACGGCGGTGCCGTGCGCAACGGCGCCACGCTGATCAACCAGGGCGGTATCGCCGGCAACCTGACCGTGGACGCCGGTGGTGTGTATGCGGGTGGTGGTTCGGTGGGCAACCTCAACGTGAATGGCACGTTGCGCACCGACACCCGCCTCGGCACCGCGACCATCGTGCACGACTTGAACATGGGCAGCGCATCCACCCTCGCCTACGGCGTCAACGCCGATGGCAGCAGCGCGCCAGTCCAGATCGGCGGCACGGCCAACCTCAACGGCGCAACGCTGGCGGTCAATCCCGGCAGCGGCACTTATCCGTGGCAGAGCCATTACACGGTGCTGCAGGCAGCGCGGGTCAACGGCACGTTCGGCGCGGTCACCAGCGACTACGCGTTCCTCACACCGACCCTCGCTTACACGCCAACGCAGGTCGACCTGACTTACACCCGCAATGACGTGGCGTTCAATGAATTCGCCGCCACCGGCAACGGCAGCAACGCCGCCAACAGCCTGGCCTCGATCGGCAAGAACAACGCGCTGTACAACGCCTTGCTCAACACCACGCAAAACAGTGCTGGCGCGGCCATCGAGCAACTGGCCGGCGCCAGCAATGCCAACCTGACCAGCGCCACCCTCGGCGCCAGCAGCCAGGTCGGCAGCAGCATGCTCTCGGCGATGCAGCAAATGGGTGGCAGTCCTGGCTTGATGGTCGGCCTCGATCAGCGTGAGACACCGATCCTCGCCGCCAACGGCGTACCGTCCGAAGCGCGAAACCTGAATGATCCGAACGCCCGGGGCCGGCTCTGGCTGCAGGCCATCGGCGGCTACGGCAAGCTGGATGGCGAACACGGCAGCAGCGGTCTGGAACAGCGCACCAAGGGCAGCGTGCTGGGTGCCGACTGGGCACTCAATCCGCAATGGCGTCTGGGCGTGCTCGGCGGCTATTCGAAGACCGACCTGGACGCCACCGGTGTCGACGGCAATGTCGAGAGCTGGCACGCCGGTGTTTATGCGCTGCATCAAAACGGCCCGCTGGCCCTGCGCCTCGGCGCGGCTTACAGCGGCCATCAGGGCGAAAGCAAACGCACCATCGCGTTCAATGGTTTCAGCGATCGCCCCAAAGGTGATTACGACGCCGACAGCCAACAAGCCTTCGCCGAACTCGGCTATGCCATGGGCAGCGGCCGACTGAGCGCCGAACCGTTCGCCAGCCTCGGCTACCAGCGCTATCACCGCGAGCGCTATCAGGAAAAGGGTGGCGCGGCGGCCTTGCAGGTCGACAGCCAGACCCAGGACAACTTCAGCAGCACCTTCGGTGTACGCCTGGCGCACCTCAGCTCGCTGGACAATGGCATGAGCCTCACCCCGCGCATGGCCGCCGGCTGGAAGCACACCTATGGCGATGTCAGCAGCTCGACCCGTCAGGCCTTCGTCGTGGGTGGCACGGCGTTCAACGTCGATGGCAGTTCACTGGATCGTGACAGTCTGGTGCTGGAAGCAGGGCTGGATCTGGGCATTTCCGCGCGGCATACGCTGGGGCTGGGATACAGCGGCGAGATTGGCAGCAACAGCCGTAATCACGGGTTGATCGGGCAGTGGCAGATGAGTTTTTGAGATTTCGCCAATCCGGATTTCAGCGGGAGCTGTAGGTAAAGGCGTCTGGTCGATCGGGTAATCATGGCGGGTTCATTACCTGCCAGCGCTCGGGCTACAAAAGCAGACGTCATCGCCTGCACACGGTTCGGAATTGCCCGGCATCGGCGCACCGGCATCGACTTTTACAGTTTGGCCTCATTTCACCTGAGGCGAACGGAATGCCCATCCAATGCAAATACAAGCTCCAACATCTTGTCCTGGCGGTCGCGCTGGTAGTCGGTTGCGTGGAGTTTTCTATGGCAGAGCAGTCGGAGCCCGACGCGCCCGTCATGGACGAAGTGAAACCCAAGCCTGCGCGCAAGAAGAAAGAAAAACCTGCTCCGCCCAGTCTCGCTCCAGAGCCACTGCTTGCAGAAAGTATCGCTCCGACGCCAGAAACATTTCCGGTCAGCACTGAGATTCCAGCAGCCCCCCTTCCTGCACCCGATGACATTCCCTCCGAGAAAGTCGCCACGACGCAAAGCGGCAGCGCACTCAAAGAAAGCCTGGAAAAACCAGCGCCCTTACCGGAATCGGTTCTGGCCGAAACGTCCGCAGCTCAACAAACCCAAGTGGTAGACCAGCCGCCGTCAACGGATTCCCCTCTACCTCCGGGGAACGCAGCCATCGAAGCCCTGCTCGCTGCCGACGAAACTACGGCCGCCCTCGCCTACGATCAACTGGCCGGCGGCAACAACGCCAACCTCGCCAAGGCCACCTTGAGCAGCGTCACACCGGTCAGCGCCAGTCTGCTGTCGGCCATGCACCAGCTCGATAACCTGCATGAAAACCAGCCAAACGCACCGCGCCACGCGGCCGGAAACGCCGAGAGCGGCAGGGTCTGGCTGCAGGCCCTCGGCCACAGCGGGAAACTGGATCGCGATGTGGAGCCCATGCAGCATTCCACCAAAGGACTGCTGATCGGTGCGGACTGGCGGCTCGACGAAGACTGGCGACTGGGCTTGATGGGCGGCACCTCCGGCACGCGCATGGACAGCAAGGAGCTGGACGGCGATCTCGACAGTTGGCACCTCGGTGCCTACGCCTTGCGCCAGACCGGCCCGCTGTCACTTCGGTTAGGCGTAGCCTGGAGCAACCATGAAGGCAGTACCCGCCGCAAAGTCGCGTTCGGCCGCTTCCATGACCGACTGAAAGGCAACTACCAGGCCACTACCCAGCAAGCGTTCATCGAGTCGGGATACAACCTGGGTCGGGCCAACATCAGCATCGAGCCGTTTGCCGGCCTCGGTTATCAACGCTACCACCGCGACGGCTACACCGAAAAAGGCGGGGATGCGGCGCTCCGGGTGGGTGATCAATCCCAGGGCAACTTCAACACCACCGTCGGCCTGCGCATGGCGAAAGTCAGCACGCTGGATAACGGCATGCGCCTCACGCCACGACTCAGCGCGGGATGGAAACATGTTTACGGCGAGACCGACACTAGCACCCGACAACGTCTGGCTACCGGCGGCCGTGACTACACCGTTCATGGCGCAGAGCTGGATCGCAATAGCCTGACGCTCGACACCGGGCTGGATCTGGCCGTCTCGTCCAGCCACACACTCGGTGTTGGCTTGTCGGGTGAGATCGGTACCGACAGCCGAAACCATGGTGTATCGGGCCAGTGGCGAATGGCGTTCTGAGTCCGGACTGGCTGCTGCCGCACGTTGCGGCAGCAACTTGAAAGCAAAAAAAAGGGGAGCACATGCCCCCCCGAGGTTTAAAGCGTTGTATCGAGGCTGTTATCTCAGCCTTCGATCTCGATCAGGATTTCGCCCGGGTTCACCCGGTCGCCCTTGGCAACGTGAATGGCGGTGACCTTGCCGGCAATCGCAGCCTGGACTTCGGTTTCCATCTTCATCGCTTCGGTGATCAGTACGGCCTGGCCCGCCTTCACGGTGTCGCCTTCCTTGACCAGCACATCGACGATGTTGCCCGGCATGGTGGTGCTGACGTGACCCGGTGCCGAAGCCTGCTTGCGCTTGCTGCTGCCGCCGCCGACGAATTCGTTGAGTGGTTCGAACACCACTTCTTCCGGCATGCCGTCGATGGACAGGTAGAAGTGACGCTTGCCTTCAGCCTTGACGCCGACACCGGTGATGTCCACGCGGTAGGTTTCGCCGTGAACGTCAATGACGAACTCGGTCGGTACGCCTTCGCCGCCGGCCGAAGCCACCTTGCCCGCTTCCGGGATCGGCAGCAGCACTTCCGGGGTAAGGGTGCCGGCGGCACGCTCTTCGAGGAACTTGCGGCCGATGTCCGGGAACATGGCGAACGTCAGCACGTCTTCTTCGGACTTGGCCAGTGCGCCGATATCGGCACGCAGCTTGGCCATTTCCGGCTTGAGGAGGTCGGCCGGGCGTACGTCGATCACCTCTTCGCTGCCGATGGCCTGACGACGCAGCTTCTC
This sequence comes from Pseudomonas sp. GW456-12-1-14-TSB6, assembly GCF_059424205.1. NCBI lineage: Bacteria > Pseudomonadati > Pseudomonadota > Gammaproteobacteria > Pseudomonadales > Pseudomonadaceae > Pseudomonas > Pseudomonas sp. GW456-12-1-14-TSB6. The sequence goes on along the minus strand of NZ_JBWKZE010000006.1, from coordinate 206,979 downwards.
GTTCACGGTGCCAGGCGCTTTGCCGTAACCGCCTTGCAGATAGAGCTTCACCTCGTTGGTGATGGTCTTGTAGCGCTCGCCGGCCAGCACGTTGAAGAACGCCTGGGTGCCGACGATCTGCGAAGTCGGGGTCACCAGCGGCGGGAAGCCGAGGTCTTCACGTACTCGCGGAATCTCCGCCAGCACTTCGCCCATGCGGTTCAGAGCGCCCTGTTCTTTCAGCTGGTTAGCCAGGTTGGAAATCATCCCGCCCGGCACCTGGTTGACTTGAACACGGGTGTCGACGGCAGTGAATTCGCTTTCGAACTGGTGATACTTCTTGCGCACGGCGTAGAAGTACAGACCGATCTCTTGCAGCAGCTCCAGGTTCAGACCGGTATCGAACTCGGTGCCCTTGAGCGCAGCAACCATCGATTCGGTGCCAGGGTGGCTGGTGCCCGAAGCGAAGCTGGAGATCGCGGTGTCGATGTGGTCGGCACCGTTTTCAATGGCCTTGAGCTGGCACATCGCTGCCAGGCCAGCGGTATCGTGGGAGTGGATGAACACCGGCAGCGACTGTTCGGCTTTCAGTGCACGTACCAGTTCACCGGTGGCGTATGGGGTCAGCAGACCGGCCATGTCCTTGATCGCCACCGAGTCGCAACCCATGGCTTCCATTTGCTTGGCCTGGGCAACGAACGCATCGATGGTGTGCACCGGGCTGGTGGTGTAGGCGATAGTGCCCTGGGCATGTTTGCCGGCAGCTTTCACCGCTTCAATGGCCACGCGCAGGTTACGCACGTCGTTCATTGCGTCGAAGATACGGAACACGTCGATGCCGTTGACTGCGGCCTTGGCGACGAACGCCTTGACCACGTCATCGCTGTAATGGCGGTAGCCCAGCAGGTTCTGCCCGCGCAGGAGCATTTGCAGACGGGTGTTGGGCAGCGCGGCGCGCAGTTGGCGCAGACGCTCCCACGGGTCTTCTTTCAGGAAACGCACGCAGGCGTCGAACGTCGCGCCGCCCCAGCACTCCAGCGACCAGTAGCCGACTTTGTCGAGCTTGTCGCAGATCGGCAGCATGTCTTCGGTGCGCATACGGGTGGCGAGCAGCGATTGGTGGGCGTCGCGCAGGATGGTGTCAGTAACGAAGATCTTCTTGCTCATTCTTGTATTCCTCACAGGCCTGCGTGGGCGGCGATGGCGGCGGCGATGGCCAGGGCCAGCTCTTCGGGTTTGCGCTTGATCGAGTAGTTGGTCAGCTCAGGGTGGCTTTCGACGAAGCTGGTATTGAACTGGCCGCTACGGAATTCCGGGTTGCGCAGGATTTCCTGGTAGTACGCGGCGGTGGTCTTCACGCCTTGCAGACGCATGTCGTCGAGGGCGCGCAGACCACGGTCCATGGCCTCTTCCCAGGTCAGCGCCCAGACCACCAGTTTCAGGCACATCGAGTCGTAGAACGGCGGAATGGTGTAGCCGGTGTAGATCGCCGTGTCGGTGCGCACGCCAGGGCCGCCGGGGGCGTAGTAGCGCGTGATCTTGCCGAAGCTCGGCAGGAAGTTGTTCTTCGGGTCTTCGGCGTTGATCCGGAATTGCAGGGCAAAACCGCGATGCTGGATATCTTCCTGCTTCACCGACAGCGGCAGGCCGGAGGCGATGCGGATCTGTTCGCGGACGATGTCGATCCCGGTGATTTCTTCGGTGATGGTGTGCTCCACCTGCACCCGGGTGTTCATCTCCATGAAGTACACCTCGCCCTCGGCGAGCAGGAACTCCACGGTGCCGGCGTTCTCGTAGCCCACGGCCTTGGCTGCGCGCACCGACAGGTCGCCGATGTAGGCGCGCTGTTCCGGGGTCAGTTGCGGGCTCGGGGCGATTTCGATCAGCTTCTGGTTGCGACGCTGGATCGAGCAGTCACGCTCGAACAGATGCACGACGTTGCCGAAGCTGTCGCCGAGGATCTGCGCTTCGATGTGTTTCGGATTGACGATGCATTTTTCCAGGAACACTTCCGCCGAACCGAAAGCCTTGGTGGCTTCGGAAATGACCCGAGGGAAATTCTGTTCGAGTTCTTCGCGGCTGTTGCAGCGACGGATACCGCGACCGCCACCACCGGAAGTGGCCTTGAGCATCACCGGGTAACCGATGCGGTCGCCCTCGCTCAATGCTTCCTCGATGCCGGAGACGTTGCCTTCGGTGCCCGGCGTGACCGGCACACCGGCCTTGATCATGCTGCGGCGCGCTTCGGTCTTGTCGCCCATGCGGCGGATGACTTCCGCCGACGGGCCGATGAATTTGATCCCGCGTTCGGCGCAGATGTCTGCCAGCTCAGCGTTTTCCGAGAGGAAACCGTAGCCGGGGTGCAGCGCATCGCAGCCGGTTTCCACGGCCAGGTTCACCAGCTTGCGCGGGTTCAGGTAACCGGCCAGCGGCTCGGCACCAATGCTGTGGGCCTCGTCCGCACGCTTCACATGCAAGGCATGCCGGTCGGCGTCGGAATAGATCGCGACCGAGCGGATGCCCATCTCGGCGCAGGCACGCACGATTCGTACGGCAATCTCACCACGGTTGGCGATCAGGATCTTTGTTATCACTTGGAGGTTCCCTTGAGCCGGTGGCACCACGACCTGCTAGACCCAGGTCGGCACGTGACCAAATGTTTCAATCTGGTCTCGGCTCCACACTAGCGCTGACAAGGGATTAACAAAAATGAATAAAAATTGGGTCAGGCATAAGTAAAGACTTATAGTCATCGCATCAGCCAATGGCCAGAGTCGTTATAAAATGCGTAAGTCCTTGATGCGTATGACATTGCGTCAATTGCAGATCTTCAACGAAGTGTGTGATTTACGTTCCTACAGCCGAGCGGCCGAGGAAATGTCGCTCACACAACCGGCCGTCAGCCTACAGATTCGTCAGCTCGAAGAACTGATCGGGCAGCCATTATTCGATTACGTGGGCAAAAAACTCTACATGACCGAGGCGGCCGAAGCACTTCAGCGTGCCAGCCGGGACATTTTCGGCCGACTGGAAAACCTCGACATGCAGCTGTCGGACATGCAGGGCTCGCTGCAGGGCCAGTTAAAGCTAGCGGTGGAATCCAGCGCCAAATACTTCGTGCCGCACCTGTTCGCGGCGTTCAAGCGCCAGCATCCGGAAGTGAACCTGCAGCTGACGGTGGTCAACCGCGGCCAAGTGATCCGCCGCCTCTCCGATAACCGCGACGACTTGGTGATCATGTCGATGGTCCCGCAGGACATGGGGCTGGAGTTCCTGCCGTTCCTCAACAACCCGATCGTTGCCGTGGCGCGTCCCGATCATCCGCTGGCGCACATGGGCCCGCTGCGCTTGCAGGATCTGGAGCCTTACACCTTGCTGATCCGCGAACCCGGCTCGGGCACGCGGCTGGCCTGTGAAGAGTATTTCAAAGAGAAGCGCGTGCATTTCACCCAGACCCAGGAAGTGGCGTCGGCCGAAGCCCAGCGTGAATGCGTGGTGGCGGGTCTGGGCCTGGCGCTGTTGACGCGCCACGCCCTGAACCTGGAGCTGGCGACCGGCGGCCTGGTCGAGCTGCCGGTCGAAGAGTTGCCGCTGTTTCGCAGCTGGTGCCTGGTGCAAGCCAAGGCCAAACGGCTGTCACCGGTGGCGCACGCCTTCCTGGCGTTTATCCGCAGCGAACGGGTGCAGATCAGCGCGCTGGTTGAGCGCTTCGACGGGCAGCTGCCGGCGCTGCCTGCCAGTGATTGATGTCCTCGGGAAAATCGCCGATTTCGGCCTGAAGCTGGCGAAGTTCGAAGCGATCTTCGATGGCGCGGCGAAATTCCATGCGGCGCTGGTCTTCCTGCTGACGACGGGTTTTCGCGGCGCTGTTGCGTTCTTCGTAAGGCTGAGCCATTTCGAGTCTCCCAAGGCGATTACGGGAGTTTCACGATAGGCGCAAGGGATGACGGTTTGGCTTCGACGGGGTTACAGACAGATGAAGATTGCCTTCAGTCATCCAGCGCTTTCACCGATTTTGGCGACAGCCGCAAGCTGCGCAGGCTGCGCTTGACGCTCTTGAGGTGGTTGACCAGGCTCGGCCCGCGCGCCATGGCCACGCCCATCGCCAGCACGTCGATCACCACCAGGTGAGCGATACGCGAAGTCAGCGGCGTGTAGATTTCGGTGTCCTCGTGCACGTCGATTGCCAGGTTGACGGTCGACAACTCGGCCAGCGGCGTCTGGCTCGGGCACAAGGTAATGAGCGACGCACCGCTCTCGCGAACGAGGTTGGCGGTGATCAGCAAATCTTTGGAACGGCCGGACTGGGAAATGCAGATCGCCACGTCGGTCGGCTTCAGCGTCACCGCCGACATCGCCTGCATGTGCGGGTCGGAATACGCCGCCGCCGTCAGCAGCAGACGGAAGAACTTGTGCTGCGCATCCGCCGCCACCGCGCCCGACGCACCAAAACCATAGAATTCGACGCGCTGGGCCTGGGACATCAACGTCACCGCCCGCTGCAGCTCAAGGGGATCGAGCTTCTCGCGAACCTCCATCAGCGTGTGCAACGTGGTGTCGAAAATCTTCAGGCTGTAGTCGGCAACGGAATCGTCTTCATGGATCGCGAACTGACCGAAGCTGGCGCCGGCCGCGAGGCTTTGCGCGAGCTTGAGTTTCAGATCCTGGAAACCGGAGCAACCAATGGCCCGGCAGAAGCGCACGATGGTCGGCTCGCTGATGCCGACGCTGTGGGCCAGGTCGGCCATGGAGCTGTGCATCACTGCCGCAGGGTCAAGCAGCACGTGGTCGGCGACCTTGAGCTCCGACTTGCGTAACAGGTGACGTGACTGGGCGATGTGTTGCAGCAGATTCAAGGGGCTGGACTCTTGTTATGGAAAGATGTGCTTTGGCCAGATGCCAGGGATGTAGCAAGCTTGTAGTTATACTACATGAATTGGCTTTTTGCCTGCTCAATGCGTAACCGGATCCCCCCGGATCAGGCGACATGCGTTGCATGTAGCCCTTTACAGCGGTTTTTCCTGTTCACGCAGCAACGCAGCAAGGCCGACCGCCTCCACCGGACGACTGATCAGATAGCCCTGCACCTCATCGCAACCTTCAGCTTTCAGAAACGCCAGTTGCTCGGATCGCTCGACACCTTCGGCGACCACTTTCAGTGACAGCCCATGAGCCATCGCAATGATCGCCCGGGTGATCGCCGCGTCTTCGCTGCCCTCGCCCAACCCGCGAATAAAGGCCTGATCGATCTTCACGTAATCCACCGGAATCCGCTTCAGATAGCTCAGCGATGAATAGCCGGTGCCAAAATCGTCGATCGCCAGTTTCACCCCCAGATCCCGCAACTGCTGGAACGTGGCGATGATGTGTTCGACGCTGTCGAGCAGCTGGCTTTCGGTCAGTTCCAGTTCAAGGTAATGCGGCGCCAGGCCGGTTTCCTCCAGCACTTGGCGCACCAGACTGACCAGTTTGCCCTGGCGCAGTTGATGAACCGACAGGTTCACCGAAACCCGGATCGGCGCCAGCCCCTGACGCTGCCATTCGCACGCCTGCCAGCAGGCCTGACGCAGGACGAACTCGCCGATCGGCCCGATCAGCCCCGTCTCTTCGGCCAGACCGATGAAGTCCCCCGGCGGCACCCGCCCCATGGTCGGATGATCCCAGCGCACCAGCGCTTCCGCCGCGTTGAGACGGCCGGTCCCCAGACACAGCTTCGGTTGATAGAAGACCTTGAGCTGCTTTTCCTCGATGGCTTTGCGCAGCTGGTTTTCCAGTTGCAGGCGCTCCAGCGTGCTGGCCTGCAGACTGTCGGTGTAGAACTGGAAGTTATTGCCGCCCAGGTGCTTGGCATGTTGCATGGCCATGTTCGACTGACTGACCAGTGCGGAAATCTCCCGGGCGTTGTCCGGCAGCATGCTGATGCCCATTGAGGCACTGACTACCAGCTCATGCCCTTCCACGGTCAACGGCAGGCGCAGCTTGCTCGACAGTCGCGTGGCGACCCGCGCCAGGCTCGACAGGTTGCCGTAGGCGTCGAACAGCACCGCGAACTCATCGCCGGACAGCCGGGCGATGGTGTCGGCTTCCGGAAGAGCATTGACCAGACGCCGGGACATCTTTTGCAGCAATTGGTCCGCGATCTCGTGGCCAAGGCTGTCATTGAGCAGCTTGAAGCGATCCAGATTGATGTGCAGCAGCGCCAGACTCCGGCGCCCGCCCTGTCGCACGCGCTGATGGGCTTCGTGCAGGCGTTCGCGGAACAGCGAGCGATTGGCCAGGCCAGTGAGCTCGTCGTAGTGGGTCAGGTAGCGCATGCGCTCTTCGGATTCGCGGCGCGCCGACAGATCGGCGAAGAAGCCGACGATATGGCTGACATTTCCCCGACTGTCGCGCACGGCATTCAGTTGCAGCCATTGCGGATACAACTCGCCGTTCTTGCGGGTTTCCACCAGTTCGCCTTGCCAACTGCCGTGCTGCTCCAGCGCGTGGCGAATCGCGACGTAATGGCGGCGGGCGTCGCGACTGCACGGCAGTTCGACAACGTTGCGTCCGAGCATGTCGTTGATGTCATACCCGGTGACCCGGCTGAAGGCCTGGTTGATGGCGATCAGCGAGTAATTCGGATCGAGAATCACGATGCCTTCGCTGGCAGCCTCGAACACCGTCGCCGCCAATTGCTGTTGGGCTTCCAGACTTTTGCTGACGCTGATGTCGCGGCGGGTGCCGACCATGCGGATGACCCGCCCGTTCTCGTCGCGCTCCACCGCCCGTCCACGGTCTTCGATCCAGACCCAGTGACCGTCGCCATGGCGCACGCGGTATTCGATCTGATAATCCTCCGTGCGCCCCTTCAAGTGCTCGGTCAGCGCGCGTTTGAGCGGCGGCACATCATCCGGGTGCAGCCTTGGTCGCAGATGCCTGAGCAGCCCGGTGACGTACTGCGGGTCGAGGCCGAACAGTTCCTGAATCTGCGTGTGGTGAACCTCGTCGGTCTGCAGGTTCCAGTCCCACAGCCCCAGCTCACTGGCCTTCAACGCCAGGGCCAGGCGCGCCTCGCTTTTGCTCAGCGCCTGGTTGGCGACATCCAGCTCTCGGCTGCGCTGGGCGACCCGATCCTCCAGCTCGACCTGCGCCTCGCGCAGCTTGCCCTCGGCGCAACGCCGCTGCTCGATTTCCTTCGCCAGCTTCTGATTGAGCTGTTCGCTGCGGGTTTGCGTTTGTTGCAGGTGCTCGATCAGGTGCTGGTTCTGGAAGCGCCGCAGCAAACCGCGATCGATCAGCCGATTGACCTGCCACGCCACCACGCTCAGGGAGCCGAGCAGGATCAGCCCGAGCCAGCCCCAACCCCGCGCCAGTTCGTCACCGCCCCAGAACAGGTAGCCGATGGCCGGCAGCAGGCACGGCAAGGTAAAGGAAAGAAACGCCGGAATGCTCACGGCGTAAGCCACGCTGGCCGACAGGGTCGCGGCTCCGATCAGGCCGAACACCCAGGCCTGCTGCATGAAGTTGTCGGCCGGGACCAGCGCGATGCCGACGCCGGCCAGGGTCAGGCCGGTCATGGTCGAGCCGAGCAGGAACATGCGCCCCCAGATCGGCTGGGCCTGGCGATCGGGAATCGCCGAGTCGAACGCGGCGACCTGAATCACCCGCAACGCCACCAGCGACAACAGCCACACCAGCCAGACGCTGACCACGAAGTAACGCTGCGGGCTCCAGAGCAGAGCGGCGCAGACCAGACCGTTGATCAACATGAACAGGGTGGGCAGCAGCGAACCCTGATAAAGAAGGCGCGTGCGCTCGACCGCCATCTGGGTGGCGTAAAGCTTGCGGATCACCCGAGGCTCCACGGAGGGGCCCGACAGGTCGAAGCTGAGGGTCATAGGCAACGTTCTTGTTCTTATAAGTGTGAGCATGCGCCCGGAAACGTGGACGGAGCATACACAAGCCGAACCACTTGCCAAACTGCCCCAGATCATAATTTCACCGAAACTTTTCCCCCGCCCAGCCCCCACCAAAGCCCTGAGCTCAGGCGGGCCAACGCCTGTAGCCGGTGACCGACCGGTCGTCATCGGCAGCACTTTCATCGGCTAATGCAAAGCTCGGTTTGCCCGGGCCTGCGGCGCACCCTAGAATGCCCCGATGCGCGATGATCTCTCCCTTCTGCTGAACTCCCTCAACGATGCCCAACGCCAGGCCGTAGCGGCCCCCGTTGGTCGTCAATTGGTCCTGGCCGGTGCCGGCTCCGGCAAAACCCGAGTGCTGGTGCACCGTATCGCCTGGTTGATCCAGGTCGAGAACGCCTCGCCCCACTCGATTCTGTCGGTGACCTTCACCAACAAGGCCGCTGCCGAGATGCGTCACCGCATCGAGCAATTGCTGGGCATCAACCCGGCCGGCATGTGGGTCGGCACCTTCCACGGCCTGGCGCACCGCCTGCTGCGGGCGCACTGGCAGGAAGCCGGGCTGAGCCAGACTTTCCAGATTCTCGACAGCGACGACCAGCAACGCTTGGTCAAGCGGGTGATCCGCGAGCTGGGGCTGGACGAGCAACGCTGGCCGGCCCGTCAGGCCCAGTGGTTCATCAACGGGCAGAAAGACGAAGGTCTGCGTCCGCAACACATTCAAGCCAGCGGCGATCTGTTCCTGGCCACCATGCGCGGCATTTACGAAGCCTACGAGGCGGCATGCCAGCGGGCCGGCGTCATCGATTTCTCAGAACTGCTGCTGCGCGCCCTCGACCTGTGGCGCGACCACCCGGGCCTCTTGGCGCACTACCAGAAGCGTTTCCGACATATTCTGGTGGACGAATTCCAGGACACCAACGCCGTGCAGTACGCCTGGTTGCGTCTGCTGGGCAAGGGCGGCGACAGCCTGATGGTGGTCGGCGACGACGATCAGTCGATCTACGGCTGGCGCGGCGCGAAAATCGAGAACATCCACCAGTACTCTTCCGACTTCCCGGATTCGGTGACCATCCGTCTGGAGCAGAACTACCGCTCCACGGCCGGCATCCTGAAAGCCGCCAACGCCCTGATCGCCAACAACACCGGACGTCTGGGCAAAGAGCTTTGGACCGATGGCGGCGACGGCGAAGCCATCAACCTCTACGCCGCCTTCAACGAACACGATGAAGCGCGCTACGTTGTCGAAACCATCGAAAGCGCGCTGAAAACCGGCCTGGCTCGCAGCGATATCGCGATTCTCTACCGCTCCAACGCCCAATCGCGCGTTCTTGAAGAAGCCTTGCTGCGTGAACGCATTCCGTACCGCATCTATGGCGGCCAGCGCTTCTTCGAGCGGGCGGAAATCAAGAACGCCATGGCCTACCTGCGTTTGCTGGAAGGTCGCGGCAACGATGCGGCGCTCGAGCGGGTAATCAACGTCCCGGCGCGTGGCATCGGCGAAAAAACCGTCGAAGCGATCCGCGACCATGCACGCCACAGCGATGTGTCGATGTGGGAAGCCATGCGCCAGCTGGTGGCCAATAAAGGTCTGACCGGTCGCGCCGCCGGTGCACTCGGTGCGTTTATCGAGCTGATCGAGAACCTCGCCGCCAAGTGCGCCGAGATGCCGTTGCACCTGATGACCCAGACCGTCATCGAGCAATCCGGACTGATCGCCTACCACGAAGCGGAAAAAGGCGAGAAAGGCCAGGCCCGGGTAGAAAACCTTGAGGAACTGGTCAGCGCCGCGCGTAACTTCGAGAACACCGAAGAAGACGAAGAGCTGACGCCACTGGCGGCATTCCTCGGCCACGCGTCGCTGGAGGCCGGCGACACCCAGGCCGACGAGCACGAAGACAGCATTCAGTTGATGACCCTGCACAGCGCCAAGGGCCTGGAATTCCCTTACGTGTTCCTGGTGGGCATGGAAGAAGGCCTGTTCCCGCACAAAATGAGCCTGGAAGAGCCTGGACGCCTTGAGGAAGAACGGCGTCTGGCCTATGTCGGCATTACCCGGGCGATGCAGAATCTGGTGATGACCTATGCTGAAACCCGACGCCTGTACGGCAGCGAAACCTACAACAAGGTGTCGCGTTTCGTACGGGAAGTACCGAAAGGCCTGATTCAGGAAGTACGCCTGTCAAACAGCGTCAGCCGACCGTTCGGCGGCAACCAGTCGATGGGCGGCAGCAACCTGTTCAGCGGCAGCGAGATTCCGGAAACCGGCCTGAGCCTTGGCCAGGCTGTCCGTCACTCGATCTTCGGCGACGGCGTGATCCTCAACTTCGAAGGCGCCGGCGCCCAGGCCCGGGTGCAGGTGAACTTCGCCGAAGGCAGCAAGTGGCTGATGCTCGGGTACGCGAAGCTGGAAGCCATTTAAGAGCAGCCCGTCGTTGCTCATCGTTCCCACGCTCTGCGTCACTGTGGACGCGGAGCGTCCATGGCGGCGTTACCACGCAGAGCGTGGGAACGATCGGACACGAACACTGGAGGCAACATCCATGGGCTCGGGCTTCTTTTCCTCCTGGACATTCTGGGCCCTGCTCTCGGCCACTTTCGCCGCGCTGACGGCCATCTTCGCCAAGATCGGCATCGAAAACGTCAACTCCGACTTCGCCACCCTGCTGCGCACAATCGTCGTATTGGTCAGTCTGGCCTTGATTTTGTACGCCACGGGCCAATATCAGTCCTTGGGATCGATCTCCGCCAAGAGCTACCTGTTCCTGCTGTTGTCGGGCCTTGGCACCGGCGCTTCGTGGCTGTGCTACTTCCGGGCGTTGAAAGTCGGCCCGGCGTCGCTGGTCGCCCCGGTGGACAAGCTCAGCGTGGTCTTCGTGGCGGTGCTTGGTGTGGTCCTGCTGGGCGAGAAACTCGACCTGCGCCAGTTGGGCGGCATCGGCCTGATCACCGCTGGTGTGGTGATGCTGGCCTTGCGGCGCTGATCTATTTCCTGCTGAACCTATCTCCTTTTCCTACAGACAAAAGTACATAGCCTTATTGCCCCGACCGAGCTGAACGTAACCTGTCAGGCAAAAGCCCGAAACACTCTCTCGCTAGCCAGTAACACTTCAGCTGTGCAACATGGCGCGCGTGTCTCCACAAACGGGAATTCCCTTTATGAAACGTTTTCTTAGCATCGCCATGGCGTTGTGCATCGGCCTGACGATGAGCCTCGACGCCAACGCCAAGCGCTTTGGTGGTGGCAAAAGCGCCGGCGCTGCGCCGACGCACCAGACCAGCCAGATGGCTCCTTCTTCCCCAGGCATGGGCGGCGCTGCGGCGACCGCTGGTGCTGCCGGTGCCGCGGGCGCTGCGGCCAAGGCCGGCGGTGCTTCGAAATGGCTCGGCCCTCTGGCCGGCATCGCGGCCGGTGGCCTGCTCGCTTCCATGTTCATGGGCGGCGGCTTCGAAGGCATGCAGTTCTTCGACATCCTGATCATGGCCGTGATCGCGTTCGTGATCTTCCGCTTCATCGCCGCCCGTCGTCGCAAGCAGCAGGAGCAGTTCGCTCCGGCCGGCGCGCCGATGCAGCGTGAAGTGTTCGAACAGAAACCAGCAGCCATGGGTTCGATCTTCGGTGGTTCGGCCGCGCCTGCTGCCGCCCGTCCGGTGATCAACGCTCCGGCCTGGTTCAACGAACAGCGCTTCCTTGAAGCTGCCCGCAGCCACTTCCAGGCGCTGCAGCAGCACTGGGACGCCAACGAAATGGACAAGATCGCCGAGTTCGTGACCCCGCAAATGTTCGAGTTCCTCAAGCGCGAGCGCGCGGAACTGGGCGATGCCTTCCAGTCCACCTTCATCGACAACCTCCAGGTACAACTGGATGGCGTGGATGACCGTGCGGACAAGACCATCGCTACCCTGACCTTCAACGGCGTGTCGAAGACTTCGCGTTTCGACCAGCAGGGCGAAGTGTTCAGCGAAAGCTGGAACATGGAGCGTCCACAGGGCGACAACCAGCCTTGGCTGGTCGCCGGTATCCGCCAGAACGGCTGATCACCTCCGACGTTTTACGCGCAGTAATGAAAACCCCGGCCTCGGCCGGGGTTTTCTATTTCGCGGTTGCATCTATAGCGAGCTACTGTATAAACCGGCCCATATAAACCGCGCCATTCAAGCAAGAGGATCCCGGACGTGGAAGAAATCATCGAACAACTGCGCGAAGCCAACGAACCCGTACCGGTTCCTTTGGAATTGCCTGACGAAGACCAGTTGGTGGAAATCGAAGAAGAACTCTTCATCAACATCCCGTTCGTCTTCAAAGAGTTTCTGCTGACCGTCAGTGACGTGGTTTACGGCAGCCTGGAGCCGGTGACCGTCACCGACCCGCAATCCCACACCTACCTGCCGGACGTCGCCGCCAACGCCTGGGATGCCGGCGTGCCGCGCGACCTGATCCCGATCTGCCAGGATGGTGACGACTACTACTGCGTCGAAGAAGACGGCACCGTGGTGCTGTGGTCGGGTGAGGAAGAACTGATCACCGAAGAGTCTTGGGAATCGGTCTGGCACTGGGCTCGGGACGTCTGGCTGGAAAGCTGACACGCCCCATCCCATGGGTGGTCAGTGCCCCGACGGCTCCTTGTGGTTGTCGAGGGTTTCCAGCAAGGCCACCTGCATCCGCGTGTGCACCCGGATGAACCAGCGCCAGAGCAGCGCCGCCACGGCGGCTGCGACCACGGCGATCAGCACCAGCAACTTGTTGGTCGGCAAGATACTGGCCGACAAGGCTGCCAGCAGCAGGAAAATCACCAGCAGCGAGATGATCGGGATCACTTCGGCTATCACCCGGCGCACTCGCTGCGTGTGACGCCCGGCCATTTCCGGCTTCACACCCATCTCCGCCAGCAGCATCGACAGCGCCTTGAGCTTGCGATAGGCCGCGATCAGGAACGGCAGCGACACCAGCAACGCCCCACCCCAGATCAACGCCTTCTGCCAGCTCGGATCGCTGATCCAGTCCTGCATCCAGATCGAGAGGCGCCCGGCAAAGAAAGCGCCGGCAAAGAAGATCGCGATCACCAGCGCCAGATTGACCCCGACCTGCAGCAGAATCCGCCGGATCATCGAGGCCAGCATCGCGCCCTCACCCTGCGGCTGAATGCTGCGCAGCCACTCGCCGTACATCCCGAACACTCGACCGACTCGCTGCGGCATGGCGGCAGACAGCTTGATCGACAGCGGATCGGCAGCCCGGATCAGGTACGGCGTCAGCAACGTGGTAATCACCGAAACCGCCACGGCCACCGGATACAGGAAGTTGCTGGTGACCTGCAGGGTCATCCCCAGCGCCGCGATGATGAAGGAGAATTCGCCAATCTGCGAAAGCCCCATCCCGACCCGCAGTGAGGTGCGTCCGTCATTGCCGGCGATAAACGCACCGAGGCCGCAGGACAGCATCTTGCCCAGCACCACGGCAACAGTGATTACCGCGATCGGCCACGCGTATTGCAGAAGGATCATCGGGTCGAGCATCAGGCCGATGGCGACGAAGAAGATCGCGCTGAACAGGTCGCGAACCGGCTCGATCAGGCGCTCGATTTTCAGCAGCTGCCGCGACTCGGCCATGATCGCGCCGATCAGGAACGCCCCCAGCACCATGCTGTACTCAAGCTTGACCACCAACAGGCAGAAACCGAAACACAGGCCCAGCACCGTGATCAGCAGCATCTCGTTGCTTTCGAACTTGGCGACGTAAGCCAGCAGACGCGGCACCAGCAGAATGCCGACCACCAGGGCGACAATCATGAAAAGCGAGAGCTTGCCGACCGTGGAAAACACTTCGCCGGAGCTCACCGTGCCGCTGACCGCGATGCTCGACAGCAAGGCGATGATGCCGATGCCGAGAATGTCCTCGACGATCAGCACACCGAAAATCAACTGCGCAAAGCGCTCGTTTTTCATCTTCAGGTCGTTGAGCGCCTTGACGATGATGGTGGTCGAGGAAATCGCCAGGATCGCACCGAGGAACAGCGAATCCATGGTGTTCCAGTCGAACCAGCGGCCGATTTCGTAGCCGATCCAGATCATCAGGACAATTTCAAGAAACGCTGCGATGAAGGCCGTGGCGCCAACCTTGAACAGCTTGCGCAGGCTGAACTCCAGACCCAGGCAGAACATCAGGAAAATCACCCCCAGCTCGGCGAGTGTCTTGATGGTTTCTTCGTCGTGGATCAGGCCAAACGGCGGCGTGTGCGGGCCGATGATGAAACCGGCGACGATGTAGCCGAGCACTACCGGCTGCTTGAAGCGGTGGAACAGCACGGTCACCACACCTGCGACCAGCATGATCACCGCCAGATCCTGAATAAAGCTGATGGCATGCATGGTGTGGGCTCCTTGAATGACGAGGCTCACGCAGGCATGGGAAATGTCTGGGCGAGCTGAGTAAAAATCCGCTTTGGGTGTAGGAATCGCCCTTGGGGAGGCGCTTTTGCAGGGTAACACCGCGACTTCCGGCTGAAAGGCGGTGCAATATATGGAAACAGATCGCTTCGGGCGTGACGGCGACCAGCTGCCTGGCGTCCCGATAACGGTGCTTTTGAAAAGCGACCAGGCACCCGCAGAGGTGTTTCTTCCAGCAACCCTGCCTTGACCCGTGAGAACGTTATGGAACCCGGAAACGCCCAGCTGTCGATGACGGTACTGATGACCCCCGACATGGCCAACTTCTCTGGCAATGTCCACGGCGGCACCCTGCTCAAATACCTCGACGAAGTGGCCTACGCCTGCGCCAGCCGTTATGCCGGCCGCTACGTGGTGACCCTGTCGGTGGATCAGGTGATTTTCCGCGAGCCGATCCACGTCGGCGAACTGGTGACCTTCCTGGCGTCGGTGAACTACACCGGCAACACCTCGATGGAAGTCGGCATCAAAGTGGTGACCGAGAACATCCGCGAGCGCTCGGTGCGCCACACCAACAGCTGCTTCTTCACCATGGTCGCGGTTGACGATCAGCGCAAACCCGCCGCCGTACCGCCGCTGCAACCGCAGAACAGCGAAGACAAACGCCGCTACATGCAGGCGCAACAACGCCGGCAGATCCGTCAGGAGCTGGAAAAGCGCTATCAGGAAATCAAGGGCGACGCCTGAGATTTTTAGCGATCTGACGACCGCTATCGCGAGCAGGCTCGCTCCCACGGATAAAACGTCACCTGTGGGAGCGAGCCTGCTCGCGATTGAAGCCGACGCGGCATCAGAGGCTGATCGGCGTAGCCTCGAATTTCACCCGCGGATGCGCAATCCGGTCCTGCGCCCGCACAAGTTGCAGCTCGTAACTGGCGCAGGCCTGGGTTTCCAGCAGCACTTCATGTACCGCTGCTGCGGTGAATTCAAACGCCGCCACCAGGCTGTCACCGAGCAGCACACGCGCCAGGAACAGACCGGACGTCAGATCGCCCACCCCCACCGGCTGACGCGGAAACGCCAGCAGCGGACGCCGCAAATGCCAGCTGCCCTCGGCCGTCACCAGCAACATTTCAAAGCCATCCGCCGGTTTGCCCGGATAATCCAGATGCTTGACCAGCACCGCTTTCGGTCCACGCGCCAGAAGCGCACGCGCCATCGCCAGACAATCGAACAGCGACTGCGGCTTGCGCCCGGAGAAGCTGTCCAGCTCCAACTGGTTCGGGCACATGAAATCCGCAACGGCAGCGGCCTCCTCCAGCAGGAAGTCACTGACTTCAGCAGGAACGCTGCAACCCTTTTCCGGATGCCCCATCACCGGGTCGCACAGATAAAGGGCTTTCGGGTTGGCCGCCTTGATCCGCTCGATGCCACTGAGAATCGCCCGCCCCTGCGCCGCACTGCCGAGATAACCTGACAGCACCGCATCACAATTGCCCAGCTCACCGATCGCGGCGATGCCCTCGACCAGCTCGGGGATCCGGTGCGGTGCCAGCACTTCACCGGCCCACTGGCCGTACTGGGTGTGGTTGGAGAACTGCACCGTATTGAGCGGCCAGACATTTACCCCGACCCGCTGCATCGGAAAAACCGCAGCACTGTTGCCGGCGTGGCCGAACACCACATGGGACTGGATGGCGAGCAGATGAGGCGTACGTTTCATTCGGGTTTTTCCGTAAAACGATTGAAATTCAAGCCGCGCAGTATGCGACGAAACGCAGCCTGTACGACAGACCGGCGACGCAGTTAAGCTGACGCCATCATTTGGAGTTTCGTGTTGATGCTCACCCTGGAAAACATTTTCGTGCTGATGCTGTTCGCCGCCGCCGGTGCGTGGCTCTGGCACAACCACGGCTTGCGCGAGCGAGCGCTGGAGCGGGTTAAACAGCATTGCGTGAATGTCGGCGTCGAGTTGCTCGACGGTAACGTGGCGCTGAAGAAGATCGGCCTGATCAAGGACGCCAGCGGTCGGCGACGTCTGGCCCGGGTCTACAATTTCGAATTTACCGTGACCGGCGAAACCCGACATAACGGCACGATCACCCAGTTCGGTGCGCACAGCGCGCAGATCGAACTGGCGCCCTACCCGGCGCCATTTGATGACACACCGCCGGTGGTGGAGGTGACAAAACCGCGTGGTGAAGTGATTGAGCTGAGCCAGTGGCGTCAGGAACACACCAAGTGGAAGCCTTGAATCAACCTGCCTGAAGCCGAAACCGGGCCAGCCCGGCCTGTAATTCACTGACCGCCTGCGGTTCGTCGAAAATCAGCTCGATCCGGGAATCCTTGCGCCATTCACTGGGCAGCCAGCTGAGCTCGGCATTATCCAGCGCATTGGCTGACTGCCAGCCGTCCGGGCTGTGAATTACCAGTTTGGCCCGGCGCCAGTTCAGGCTTTTCAGCCATCGGGTTATCCCCGACACGTCGAACACCTGGCTCGGATGCCAGCGCCAACCGATGCTCCAGCCACCCTCCTGGGCCTGACTCAGGCAGATCGGCAGCGCCGGATCGCTCCAGATGGCCGGCATCTGTGCCAGCGCTTGGGGCACGATCAACTTATCCACACCTGCCTGCGCCTGTACCGCCAGTCCCGGCAATTCGCTGAGCGGCAGCATCGCCTGCTGCGTCCAGATCAATCGTACAGACGGCAACTGTCGGGTGATTCGCTCACGCGTGGGCTCGTCGAGGTTTTCTGCCTTGTTCAACAGCAGCAGGCCTGCGCTGGCCAAGGCTTCCTGCTGCGCGTCCGGCAGCGTTTTGCCCGCGGCAAGGGCCTGGGTGTCCAGCACCAGCACGCAAGGTTGTACGGCGAGTACGCCTTGCCACGGCGCCTCGTTCAGCTGCTTCAGCAACTGTGCCGGATGTCCGAGCCCGGATGGCTCGATGAACAAGCGATCCGGCCGCGCCTTGCGCAATAAACGCCCCAGACCAATCTGGAACGGCGCACCGTTCACGCAACACAAACAGCCCCCGGCCACTTCGCCCAGTGCGATACCATCGGCGTCGCGGGTCAACAGCGCCGCGTCGAGCCCGATCTGGCCGAACTCGTTGATCAGCACCGCCCAGCGCTCACCCGCCGGTCGCTGGGCCATGAGCTGGCGGATCAGGCTGGTCTTGCCCGCGCCCAAGGGGCCGGCGATGACGTGGGTGGGAATGTTCTGCAACATGTTCAAGGTTTTCTGGAGGTCGAAGATGCGGTGGATGGGATGGTCGTTGCTGCTGACGCTGGTGTCGAGCGAGGCTTTGGCCCAGGCCTGCGTGGTGCACAGCCAGGCGGAGCGGCTCGACGTGAAAGTCTGCCAGCAGAACCGCAACATCCCGGAAAAACTGTTCAACGACGGCTTCTGCCAGCCGACCCTGGCCGGGCAGAAAGTCGAGGTTCAATACGTCGACCAGTGCCCCGCTGGCGCGTTCGGCGTGTGCAGCAACGCGCAAGTCGCCAATATGCCTTATCGCCAGGATATCCACTATTACGGCGTGGCCACCGATACGGCGTATTTGCAGCCCTATTGCGAGGCTCAGAGCCAGGGGAAATGGCTCAAGCCCTGAGGCGCTATCCGAGCCAGTCGAGGGTCAGCATCAGCCGCCGCTCTCCCGGCGTCGGTTGTGGCGAGCGATGGATCAGGCCGAAACCTTCGTTGCCGTGCCATTTTTCGCCCTTGAGCAATGCCACTTCGCCCCGATTCAATTGCTGAATCCGTGACGTCTCCTGGGGCTCGGCTTGCGGTTGTCCCAGTTGCCGACGGTCCATCTGCCCTTCCCTTAACCATTCACTGCCGACACCGGCGTACGTGGTGATCAACCGCACCGGCACATGATCGACGTGAAAACGCGGACACATGGCCTTGTCCAATACCCGCAAGCGCAAGCCGATTCGCCGCGCGCCCAGCAGGCACGCGAAGGCACTGACCAGCCATTTCAGATCAGTGATGAACCCTTCATAGCCCTCCAGGTCGCGAAAACCGCCGGCCAGTCCCGTGAGATCCGGTTCTGCGTCTTCGTCCGGCAATTCCAGGCACAGTGCCTCGGCGTAGGGTTCGTTCAGAGACAACAACAAGTCCGCAAACTCGGCAATGTGCAGCGGAAGCTGCCGTTGCCAGACCGCGAGGTTGATCTCGTCGTCATGAATGTCCGCCAGCGCCTGCGGGGTCTGGCCGAACGATTGATGACGTGTACTGCCTGGCAGCGGTTTCAGGGCGAGCATCAGGCCACCTCTTCGTGCCAGGAGCCAAACGGATCGCGTAGTTGTAGCCAGCCTTGAGTACCGAGCGCCATTTCCGCATCGGTCAGCAGGCAATCATCCAGTTCCGACGCTAGCTGTACGAAATCGATGTTCTGCCCGATAAACACCAGTTCCTGACGACAATCGCCTACGCTGGCGATCCAGTTTTCCATGATCGCGGCGGTACTTTCCTGATCCTGCGGCCACTGTTCTTTAGGCACGAAGCGCCACCAGCGCCCGGCGAAACCGTGGCGCATCAGGCCACCTGCCTGGGACCAGCTACCGGCATCCGTGGGTTTGCTGGCCAACCAGAAGAAGCCTTTGGAGCGCAGCAGTTTGCCGTTTACCCAAGGGCGATCGATGAAGTCGAAGAAACGCTGCGGATGAAAGGGCCGGCGAGCCCGATAGGCCGTGGAGGCGATGCCGTACTCCTCGGTTTCCGGCACATGTTCGCCACGCAGTTCCTGCAACCAGCCGGGGGCCTGGGCGGCTTTTTCGAAGTCGAAACGACCGGTATTGAGAATTTTCTCCAGCGGTACCTCACCCATGACCATCGGAATGATCTCGGCCTGAGCGTTGAGGCGTCTGAGAATGGCCATCAGCTCTTCCCGCTCGCGACTGCTGATCAGGTCGATCTTGCTGATCAGCAGGACGTCGGCGAATTCGATCTGCTCGATCAGCAGATCGGTGATCGAACGCTCATCTTCTTCACCGAGGAATTCGCCACGGGACGCTAAGTTTTCCGCGGCCTGGTAGTCCGGCAGGAAATTCATACCGTCGACTACAGTGACCATGGTGTCGAGGCGAGCGATGTCGGCGAGGCTTTGGCCCTGCTCATCTCGGAAGGTGAACGTCTCGGCCACTGGCAATGGCTCGGAGATTCCCGTGGATTCGATCAGCAGGTAATCGAAGCGGCCATCACGAGCCAACTGGCTGACCTCTTCAAGCAGGTCTTCACGTAACGTACAGCAGATACAGCCGTTACTCATTTCCACAAGCTTCTCTTCGGCACGATTCAGGCTGACATCACGCTGGACTTCGCTGCCATCGATGTTGATCTCGCTCATATCGTTGACGATAACGGCCACGCGCAGATCGTCTCTGTTACGTAGTACGTAATTCAAAAGTGTACTTTTTCCGGCGCCGAGAAAGCCGGACAAAACGGTCACGGGAAGTCGGGAAGACATTGGATAAACCTCATCAGACGATCGCTAAACAGCGCTGTAGGCTCTCGGGGCCAGCGTTCTTGAGCTTCGATGAGATCACCAGGGAAGCAGACGCTTGAAATGGAAGCCACGGAAAGCCTTACCCGATTAATGTTATATTATAACAACAAATCAATCCACTCTCTTCTTGCCCAAAGTGACAAAGGGCCGGAAGCTGCAATCAATTCATCGCCGAGTCACATCATGAAAACCGCGCTGAAATATTCGTTTATCTGCCTGGCATTGCTGACGCTGAAGGCCGAAGCACAAGTGCCGGGACTCGCCAATTGCACGCGCAGCGCGAACCTTTTGGCGTGCATCGATGCCAACGGCAACGCCTACAGCGT
This sequence comes from Pseudomonas sp. GW456-12-1-14-TSB6, assembly GCF_059424205.1. Taxonomy (NCBI): domain Bacteria; kingdom Pseudomonadati; phylum Pseudomonadota; class Gammaproteobacteria; order Pseudomonadales; family Pseudomonadaceae; genus Pseudomonas; species Pseudomonas sp. GW456-12-1-14-TSB6. The sequence continues at coordinate 186,878 of NZ_JBWKZE010000006.1, read as the reverse complement.
CAACACCGTCGGCAGCACGATTTACCTGCGCGGATTCGAGAAAGCGGGAAACCGCTACTGGGCACAAACCAACAGCCGCTATGGGCAACTGACCTTCTTCACCGGCATCGCTTCCGATGGAGAAGCCTGGGTTGGCTACAACCGGCGAGTGGGCTGGACGACGATCAATCGGTTTTCCAGCTCAGGCGGCAGCAGCGCAAAGTTCACCTGCAGCCGGATCACCGGCTGTTAAACCCGCGATCCTTTCTGCTCTTGCTGCCAGGCCATGTAGCTGTCGACAGGTGGATTCTTCTGGAAATAGCGCTGCAAGCCCTCAAACAAACCGTCTGCTACGGCCTGCTGGTGACGCGCGGTCACCAGACGCTGACTGTCCCGCGCGTTAGAAATGAACCCGGTTTCCACCAGGATTGACGGCACATCCGGCGATTTCAGAACGGCAAATCCAGCCTGTTCCACGCGCTTTTGGTGCAGCGTAGTGATGCCAGCCAGACTGCCCAGCACTGTGCTTCCGAGTTGCAGACTGGCAGCGATGGTTGCGTTCATCGACATGTCGAGGATCACGCCAGCGAGCATCGGGTCCTTGTCTTTGAGATTGAGCAGGCTGGTTGCACCGAGCAGATCCACACCGTTCTCACGCTGCGCCATGAACCGCGCGGTGGCGGACGTAGCGCCACCTTCGGACAAGCAGTACACCGACGCCCCGGAAGCCGTCAGACGCGGTGCAGCATCGGCGTGCACCGAGATGAACATATCGGCCTTGTGCTGACGCGCAATCTCCACACGCTTGCGCAACGGGACGAAGAAATCGTCGTTACGAACCAGCTTCACATCAAATCCTTTCTCTCGTTTAAGCCGACGTGCGAGTAGTTGTGCAATAGACAAAACCACATCCTTTTCCCGCTCGCCTTTGGCGCCGATTGCACCCGGATCTTTTCCGCCATGACCAGGGTCGACCACCACCATGATGTCGCGCTTGGGGTGGGATTTTTCCTGGGGTGTTTCACGTGGAACGCTTGGAGGCGGCCCCGATGATGCGCTCATCAAGTCCAAAACCAGGCGATGTCCTTGCCCATCTTGAGGCGCCAACAAAAATGAGTTGAGCTGAACCGGGCTGCTTAGATCCAGCACGATCCGGGTGTTCCCTTGGCCAAAATGGCCGGAGCGGATCGAATGAATAGGGGTGCCGGATAACGCCAACTGGCTGAAATCCCCACTCAGGCTGGCGCCGCTCAAATCGATGATCAACCGCTCCGGCGCACTCAAGGTGAAGGTCTTGTAGCTCACAGGACCACTCAGATCGAACACCAGCCGAAGCTTGTCATCCGAACGCCAAATCCGCGCATTGCGTATCTGCGTGGCGGACACCGAAAAAGGCAAAACAAAGGCCGCGCTGGCCAGCATCAGGTTGAGCAAGTGGCGTCTGTGCATATGAAAGCCTGTTCATGAAAAAGGCATCGTGGTTTGAATTGTTATAATGTAACATTAAATTCAATCACCATGATGGAACTGCTCATGAACGCGCTGACTTTGCCGGATGTCGCGGCTCAAGCCGCCCGCCAGGCCCTGCCACTCGAATGGGTGGGAATGTGCGGCATTGCATTACCTGTGTTTATCGAAGGCCAACGCTTGGCTGCAAAAGCGGATGCAGGCGTCAGTCTTGATGATGGAGACGCACGCGGCATTCACATGTCGCGGCTCTATCTGGGGCTGGAAGCGCTGGAGCAGGAGAACCTTTCTCCCGCCCTTTTGCGAAAAGTTCTGCAGCGTTTTCTCGACAGCCACGAAGATCTTTCCGAAGCCGCCTATCTCAATATCCACACAGATTTATTGCTGAGAAGGTCGGCATTGGTCAGTCCTTTGGCAGGATGGAAAACCTACCCCGTCACTGTTTCAGCCCACCTGAAAAGCAAAATGTTCCACGTGGAACTGAAAATGGAGGTGGCTTACTCGTCGACTTGCCCGTGTTCTGCAGCATTGGCGAGGCAACTGATCCAGCAACAATTCATCGAAGACTTTGCCAACAAGCCACTGCAGCACGCCGATGTGTTGGCGTGGCTGGGCTCGACCCAAGGCATCGTGGCCACACCTCACAGCCAACGCAGTACCGCCCAGTTGCATCTGCATCTGGACGAATTCGTCGACGAATTGCCGCTGACGTCCATCATCAACGACGCCGAAGCAGCCCTAGGCACCGCCGTGCAAACCGCTGTGAAACGCGCCGACGAACAAGCCTTCGCCCTCGCCAACGGCCAGAACCTGATGTTCTGCGAAGACGCGGCCCGCCGCCTGAACCTGGCACTGCGTCGCTCACCCGGTGTCAGCGAATTCCATGTCCGAGTCATCCACGCCGAAAGCCTCCATGCTCACGACGCTGTCGCCGAGAGTCACTGGCGCCGGGAGCAGCCATGATTCGTTGCCAGAACCTGAGCTGGGGAACACCCGGCCAACCGCTCACTGCACCTCTGAACCTTCGGCTGGAAAGCGGCAGCCTGACGGCAATCATCGGCGTCAACGGCAGTGGCAAAAGCAGCCTGCTCAAAGTCATCGCCGGATTACAGCGACCGCTGGCTGGCGAAGTCGAACTAGGTGTTCCACGCCAAAGCGGTTTGTCCTTCCTGCCTCAGCAACAGCATCTGGATCGACAGTTCCCGATCAGTCTTCAAGAGTTGGTGGCAGCCGGTTTCTGGGGACGCCGACTGTCGTCGCATCTCAGAGCCCAGCGTCTCGAATCCGCACTGGAAGACTGGCATCTGAGCGGACTGGAACATCGTCCCCTGATGGCCCTCTCCGGCGGAGAACTGCAACGCGCCCTGCTCGCCCGATTGAGTCTGGCCGACACTCCGTTGCTGCTGCTCGACGAACCCCATGCCGCGCTCGACGAACTGGGGCAGAAACTGTTGTGGCAACACCTGCACGCCTGGCATGAGCAGGGACGAACCCTGGTGGTGGTTTGCCATGACCTTGCCGCCGTGCGCCAACACATTCCACAGACCTTGCTGATCAAACAGAGCGGCTGCGCATTCGGCAGCAGCACCGACCTCATTCAGCAAACACCTCACACGCAGGTGGCCTGATGCTCACGCTGAGCCATTTATGGCAACCGTTCCACGAGTTCGTCTTTATGCGCCGGGCCCTCCTCGGCGGTCTGGTCCTGGCGTGCAGCACCGCGCCATTGGGCGTGTTTTTGATCCTGCGCCGGATGAGCCTGATTGGCGACGCCGTCGCCCACGGCATCCTCCCCGGCGCCGCGCTGGGGTTCTGGTTCGCCGGGTTGAGTCTGCCGGCCCTGACCCTCGGCGGACTCGGTGCCGGCCTGAGCATGGCCGGACTCGCCGCGTGGATCACCCGGCGCACCGGCCTGCGCGAAGACGCCAGCCTCGCCGCGATCTATCCCATCTCGTTGGCCAGCGGCGTGCTGATTCTCGGCATCGCTGGCAAGCGACTCGATTTGCTGCACCTGCTGTTCGGCTCCGCTTTGGCGGTCGATGGGCCGACCCTCAACGGCATGCTGTGGGTGTCGGCACTCAGCCTGATGGCCATGGCACTGATCTACAAACCCTTGCTACTCGACACGCTCGATCCGTTTTTCCTGCGCACGGTCAGCCGACTCGGCCCCGTCGCCCATGGCGTGTTCCTGACGCTGGTGGTGCTCAATCTGGTGATCGGTTTCCAGGCCATCGGCGCCTTGATGGTGGTCGGCCTGATGATGCTGCCCGCCGCCGCATCACGCTTCTGGAGCCGACGCCTGCCGATCCTGATTGCCATCGCCGCGCTCATCGGTTGCGCATCGGTATGGCTCGGCCTGTTGCTGTCGTTCTACTACTCGCTGCCCAGCGGACCGGCCATCGTGTTGGTCGCCGGCGGCGGTTACCTGTTGTCCGTGGTGTTCGGACCGGTGCACGGTCTGTTGCGCCGCCCGCCTTTGCTCACATCCCAATGAGGTGTTTCCCGATGCGCGCTCTACTCGTGCTGTTCAGCCTGATGCTGTCGATGTCGTTATCGGCGGCGGAAAAACTGCCGGTGGTCACCAGTTTCAGCATCCTTGCCGACATGGTGCATCAGGTCGGCGGCGAGCATATCCAGATCACCAACATGGTCGGCCCTGACGCCGATGCCCACACTTACGAACCCACTCCGGACGACGCCAAAGCCCTGCTCAAGGCGAAACTGATCGTCAAGAACGGTCTGGGTTTCGAGCCGTGGCTGGATCGGCTGGTCGCCAGCACCGACACCAGAGCCCCGGTGATCAGCGCCAGTCGCGGCGTGATTCCGCGGTCGCTGGATGAGGACGGCGAAACCGTTCCCGATCCTCACGCCTGGCACAACCTGGCGAACGCCGAGCTCTACATCGCCAACATCACCAAGGCGCTGATCGCCGCTGACCCGGCAAACAAAGCCGACTACGAGCGCAACAGCCAGGCCTACCTGAAACAGATCTACGCCCTCCTCGCCCAAGCGAAAGCGAAGCTCGGTTCCTTGCCGCCGGGCAACCGCAAGATCGTCACCAGCCACGACGCCTTCGGTTATCTCGGTCAGGCGTACGGCATAGACTTCATGGCGCCACAAGGTCTGTCCACCGAACGCGAACCTTCCGCTGCCGAAGTCGCCGCGCTGATCACCCAGATTCGTCAGGCCAAGGTTAAAGCGGTGTTCATGGAAAACATCAAGGACGCGCGCCTGCTCAAACAGATCGCCGACGAAAGCGGCGCACACATCGGCGGCACGCTGTACTCCGACGCCCTCGCCGCCAGCGGTCCGGCCAGCACCTTCACAGGGCTGTTCGAATACAACCTCAACACTCTTTACCAAGCCCTGAGCCAACCATGATCCGTAAAAATCCTTCCGGTGATTTGCCGCAGATTGCCGAGTCTGCCTACGTCGATAAAACCGCGATCATCTGCGGCAAAGTCGTCATCGGTGAAAACGTATTCGTCGGCCCGTACGCGGTGATCCGCGCCGATGAAGTGGACGCCACGGGCGACATGGAGCCGATCACCATCGGCGCCAATTCGAACATCCAGGACGGCGTGGTGATCCACTCCAAATCCGGCGCGGCGGTGACTATCGGCGAATTCAGCTCCATCGCCCACCGCTCGATCGTGCATGGCCCGTGCACGGTCGGCGACCGGGTGTTCATCGGTTTCAACAGCGTGCTGTTCAATTGCGTGGTGGGCAACGGCTGTGTGGTGCGGCACAACTCGGTGGTCGACGGCCGAGATCTGCCGGACGCGTTCTACGTGCCCTCCACCACGCGCATCGGCCCGGGCACCGACCTCTCGCAATTCCCGCCGGTGAGCGTGAGCGCTTCGGAGTTTTCCGAAGATGTGGCGCGCACCAACGTCGACCTGGTGCGCGGCTACAAAGCCTTGCAGAACGAGTTCTGAATCATGAGCAGTGTGTTGATTCGCAATGCGCGGCTGGTGAACGAGGGGCGTGAGTTCGACGCCGATCTGTTGGTCAGCCACGGGCGCATCGTCAAGATCGCCGGCAGCATCGAAGGGGAAAACGCGACCCGTGAAATCGACGCCGACGGTCAATGGCTGCTGCCGGGAATGATTGATGACCAAGTGCATTTCCGTGAGCCGGGTGCGCCGGCCAAGGGCAGCATCCACACCGAGTCCCGTGCAGCCGTGGCCGGCGGCATCACCAGTTTCATGGACATGCCCAACACCCACCCTGCCACTCTGACTCTCGAAGCGCTGGCCGACAAAAAGCGCCGGGCGGCAATCAACTCGGTGGCCAACTACGGTTTTCACTTCGGCGTCAGTCACGACAATCTGGACACGGTCGCAGCACTCAACCCGAGCGAAGTGGCCGGGGTCAAAGTGTTCATGGGCGCGTCCACCGGCAACATGCTGGTGGACGACCCCAACACCCTCGAGCGTCTGTTCGCCAAAGTGCCGACGATTCTGCTGGCCCACTGTGAACACACGCCGAGCATCGATGCGAATGCCGCGAACCTGCGCGAACGCTTCGGCAACCAACTGCCGCCCGATGCCCACGCGCAGATCCGCAATGCCGACAGCTGCTTTCGTTCATCGTCTCTGGCGGTGGATCTGGCCAAACGTCATGGCACTCGCCTGCACGTCCTGCACCTGACAACGGCCCGCGAGCTGGCGTTGTTCGAAGACAAACCGCTGTCGCAAAAACGCGTCACCGCCGAAGTCTGCCTGCATCACTTGCTGTTCGATGACCGTGACTATCCGAAGCTTGGCAACCTGATCAAATGCAATCCAGCGATCAAGTCCCAAGCCGATCGTGATGCCTTGCGTCAGGCACTGCTGAGCAATCGACTGGACGTGATCGGCAGCGATCACGCACCGCACACCTGGGCGGAAAAGGAGCAAGCGTATGAACAGGCGCCGTCTGGACTGCCACTGGTGCAACACGCGCTGCCGGCGCTTCTGGAACTGGTGGCGGATGGCGTATTGCCGATCACCACGCTGGTGGCGAAGACCAGCCACCGGGTGGCCGATCTGTTTGCCATTCCGGATCGCGGTTATTTGCGCGAGGGGTATTGGGCGGATCTGGTGTTGGTTCAACCGGAGCCTGGGGGTGTCGCGGTGTCCCGCCAACCGGTTCTGTCGCAATGTGGCTGGACGCCGTTCGCTCAGCGCAGCTTTCGGCATCGGGTCAGCACGACGATGGTGTCGGGGCAGATCGCGTGGCATGACCATCGGATCCACGACAACTGCCAAGGATTGCCGCTGCGTTTCATGCGCTGAAAAAAAACCGCCTCCACTCGATGTGGAGGCGGTTTCGATAATGACGTTACGCTCTCGGTTTGACCGTGCCGCAATCCTGACCCAGCCAGACTGCCCGGGTTTCCAGACTGCCCTTCTGGTTGATCCCGATCGCATTGAAAGTGCCATTGGCGACGGTGGTGAACTCGCGGTCACTGAGGAACGTCGCGACGCCGGTGCCTTGGGCTTTCGGGCAACTGAAGCGGAATTTCCACTGGTTGCCGACACGCTCGGTGATCTGCTGTTTGCAGCCCGACTGCGGGTCCGCCAGCGGAATATCGTTGGTCGCCACCTGCTGCGGCGTCAGGCAGGCGCGGATACCCTTGCCACCGATATTGATCCCCTGCTTCTCCAGTTCCGCCCGCTGCTGCGGGGTGATCTGGCCCTGAATCTGGCCGAGGATCGATTGCACATCCATCACCTGATCATCGACCTTCACATTGCTCGACGTCATTTCCCACAACCCCGGCTGCAGCATTTGCGCCTGAGCAACCACCGGCAAGGCCAAACCCAGGCCCAGCGCCAAACCCAGCAGACGAACGTTCATTGAAAAACTCCTGATCAGTAGTGGCCGTTAGACGCCGGCCGCCTGTTTCGGTTCATGGCGGGCGCTGACGGCGTGAAAACAAATAGCGACAATCGCCATGGAACATGGTCTGTTAAGCATTGAATCTTCAGGAGCAAGGTTGCCCCATGGATTATTTCGGACCGCACATTTTCGGTTACCTGATCGCCCTGATACACACCCTCGGCTCGATCGCCGCGATCCATGCCGTATTGACCGTACGCACCGCCCAAGGCTCGATCGCCTGGGCGCTGTCGCTGATCTTCATTCCCTACCTCACCCTCATTCCTTATCTGGTGTTCGGCCGCAGCACCTTCGATGGCTACATCAAGGCCCGCCGCCAGGCCAACGAACAAATGCGCCTGGCGATTTCCGAGCTCAACTGGCGGCCGTGGGTGGAAGAGGCCCTGACCGCCCGCGCCTCGAATGCTTACGACTCGTTGCGGGCAATGCCGAAGCTGGGGCGCATGCCGTGCCTGGCCAACAATGAAGTGCAATTGCTGATCAACGGCGCGGCGACCTTCGAGGCGATTTTCCACGCAATCGACCAGGCGCGGGAAGCGGTGCTGATCCAGTTTTTCATCATTCACGACGATCGTCTCGGTCAGCGCCTGCGTGACCTGCTGCTGAAGAAAGCCGCCGAAGGCGTGGTGATCCATTTGCTCTACGACCGTATCGGCAGCCACGCCCTGCCCCACAGCTACGTGCAGGCGCTGCGCGACGGAGGCGTCGAGGTCAAGGCGTTTGCCACCCGCAGCGGCTGGCTCAATCGTTTCCAGGTGAATTTTCGCAACCACCGCAAGATCGTGGTGGTCGACGGGCTGATCGGTTTTGTCGGCGGCCACAACGTCGGCGACGAGTACATGGGTGAAAAACCACCGCTGGCACCGTGGCGCGACACTCACGTTCAGGTGCGCGGCCCGGTGGTGGCGTGCATGCAGGAGTCGTTTGCCGAAGACTGGTTCTGGGCCGCGCGGACATTGCCGCCGCTGATCCTGCCGGACGCGTACCCGGAGGACGGCGTGCTTTGCCAATTGCTCGCCAGTGGCCCGGCGGATGCTTACGAAACCTGCTCGCTGTTCTTCGTTGAGGCCATCCACGCCGCCACCGAGCGCGTGTGGATCACCAGCCCCTACTTCATTCCCGACGAAGCCGTATTCGCAGCATTGCGCCTCGCCGTATTGCGCGGGGTCGACGTGCGCCTGTTGCTGCCTTCGCGCCCCGACCACCGCATCGTCTACGCCGCCTCCAGCCTGTATGCGTTCGAAGCGGTGCGCGCCGGCGTGCGGGTATTCCGCTACGAACCGGGTTTCCTGCATCAGAAAGTGGTGTTGATCGACAGCGAAATCAGCGCCATCGGCAGTGCCAACCTGGACAACCGCTCGTTCCGGCTGAATTTCGAGGTAATGCTGCTGACCGTCGACAGCGAATTTGCCGCCAGCGTGGAACAGATGCTCAACGATGATTTCGCCCAGGCCTACGAAGTCGCCAAAGAAGAAAGCCGGGAGATACACCGCCTGCAACAGGTCGGTATGCGGATCGCCCGGCTGATTTCACCGATCCTCTAGGTTCAAGGGTGGTAGATGTCGTCCCTCGTCCACGGCAGTTCATGGCTGCCATCGGCATGGGCCTTCACGGCGAGGATCTGGTGCAGGTTGATCCAGCCGCGAGCGAACGCATAAGCGCAGCCCGCCAGGTACAGACGCCAGATACGCAGCGCCTGGTCCGGCACCAGTTTCGCAGCGGCTTCGAGGTTGTCCTCAAGCCGTTCGCTCCAGTGGTCCAGCGTGCGCGCGTAGTGCAGGCGCAGACTCTCGACGTCGACGATCTCCAGACCCGCTTCGCTGATCTCGGCCGAGATCATCGCCAAGTGCGGGAGCTCGCCGTTGGGGAACACATATTTCTCGATGAAATCCCCGGCGCCGCGCCCCACAGGGCGGCCATCGGTGTGCTTGGCGGTGATGCCGTGATTCATCACCAGACCGCCCTCTTTCACCGCACCGAACAGGGTTTTGCAGTATTCGGCGAGGTTGGCGTGGCCGACGTGCTCGAACATGCCGACGCTGACCACTTTGTCGAAACGCCCGTCCCGGGGCAGATCGCGGTAGTCGAGCAGTTGCAGTTCGATCTGGTCTTCCAGACCTTCGGCTTTCACTCGCTCGCGGGCCAGGGCCAGTTGCTCTTTGCTCAGGGTGATACCGAAGACCTTGGCGCCGAACTCACGGGCGGCATACCGCGCCAGTCCGCCCCAGCCACAACCCACGTCCAGCAGATAGTCGCCGGGCTGCAGGCGCAGCTTGCGGCACAGGTGCCGGAACTTGGCTTGCTGGGCTTGCTCCAGGGATTCGCTGCCGGTTTCGAAATACGCGCAGGAATACGCCATGTCGCTGTCCAGCCACAGCTGGTAGAACGCGTTGGACAGGTCGTAGTGATAGGAGATGGCTTTGGCGTCGGTTTCCTTGTCATGCACGGTGCGCACCGGCTGACTGTCTTCGTCCTCGTCGAGCAGCGCCGTGCTCAACTCATCGCACACCCGGATGACCTCGCTGATCGAGCCTTCCAGTTCGAGTTTGCCCTCGACGAACGCCGCCCCCAGCGCGTCGAGACTTGGATGAGTCAACTGGGACACCATCAACGGGTCCTTGACCACGATGGTGACACTGGGCGTCGGGCCCAGATTGAATTCATGGCCGTCCCAGAGTCGCAGGCGTAGCGGAAGCTGCAGATTCTGTAAGGCCGGTGGAAGTTGCGCGAGCATGGAATATCCCCCTGGTTTCAGACGTCTGATCTGAGGGTAGACCATCCTTGAAAATTAGCAGGCTATCGATTTGATAGTCGCCGACTATCAGCCTCAGAGGCTGTCATCGCGCTGTCATCCCTGGTTCAGTGCGCCTTCTCAAATGACTGCGAGACCGGCGCACAGTTCGAAAATTGATCAGTCCGACGCTTTGAGCTTCAGCAGTGGTTCCTGAAAACGCAGCAAGCGTCCGGCATTGCCCAGCACCAACAGCGTACTCAGATTGTGCAGCAACGCGGCGATCATCGCCCCCGCCGCACCGAGCCAGCCGAAGGCCGCGAACACCACGATGGCCAGCGTCCAGCCCAGACCGATGATCACGTTCACCTGCAAGGTCCGTCGGCACTGGCGGCTCAGGCGCACACAGGTGCCGAGCCGCCGCAGGTCGCTGCCGATCAGTACGATATCGGCGGATGCCAGCGCAATATCCGCGCCGCCCGCGCCCATCGCCACACCCACAACACCCGCCTTGAGCGCCAACGAATCGTTGATCCCGTCGCCGACCACCATCGGCCGGAAGCCGTTGTCGATTTCCTTGAGCACTCGATTGAGCTTGTCTTCGGGCAACGCCTGGGCTTCGACTTCGTGCAGGCCGACATCCCTGGCGAGGGTTTGCGCGACGCTCTGACGGTCACCGGTCAACAGCAGTTGCCGCCCCAACCCGAGATCACGCAGTTCGCTCAACGCAAATCGCGCTTCCGGTTTGACGGTGTCGGCCAGCAACAGCCAGGCAAGGAATTCGCCGTTCAGTGCCAGCCCGGCAATCGGGCCATCGTGTTCGGGGATGGCGGTGGTCGGGATGCCCAACTGCGCAAACAGCTCCGGACGCCCGAGTGCGGCGTCGCCTTGCGCGGTTTTGGCCACTACGCCCAGCCCCTGCCGCTCATGAATATCGGTCAGCACCAGCGCCTCTTCTGCGCTGACCAGTCCGGCCAGCGCGCGGCTGACCGGATGGCTGCTAGCCGCACCCAGGCTTGCAGCCAGCGCCATCACCGACCCGTGATCTGCTCGCAGGCTGTTGATCGATTGCAAGCGCAGCGTGCCGTACGTCAGGGTGCCGGTCTTGTCGACGACCAGCGAAGTGAGATCGGCCAGCTCCTCAAGGAATGCCGAACTGCGAATCAGAATCCCGTGCCGCGCCGCCACCGCCACCCCGGCAATCGCCGTGGCAGGTGCCGACAACACCAGCGCGCATGGGCATGCTGCCACCAGCACCGCGAGCATCGCCTGCGCATCGTTGGTGATAAACCAGGTCACCGCCGCGAGCAGCAACACCAGCACCATGTAGCTGCCGGCATAACGTTCGAGCAACCGGGTGATCGGTGGTTTGGAGCGTTCGGCGTTCTGCATCAGCGCGATGACTTTGCCGAGGGTGGACTCATCCCCGGTGCGAGTCACTTCGATTCGCAGCAGCCCGTCGAGGTTGATCGCACCGCCGAATACCGCCATGCCGACGCCCGCCTCGACCGGCACCGACTCACCGGTGATCGACGCCGTATCGAGGCTGGCCTGGCCGGATAAAACCCGACCGTCCGCCGGCACTCGATCCCCGGCGCGCACTTCGACTTTGTCGCCGGCCTTGAGCGTGCCGTTGTCGACTTCGATGATCGAGCCGTCCGCCTGCACCTTGCGCGCGTGGCTGCGGGTCAATTGGCCGAGGGCATGAATCGCTTCCTCGGAACCGATCACACTGCGTTCTTCCAGCACGTGGCCGAAGATCATGATGATCGGCAACAGCGCCGCCGTGAGCAGATCGCCCGTGGCCCAGGCCCCGATCATCGCCAGGGCGATCAACTGGTCGGTGATGCCGTGCAGGCTCGGATAACGCAGGCTGAACCACGCCGAACGCATTACCGGCACCGCGACTAACAAAGAAGCAAATCCGAGCAGCAACTGACTGACGCCCGTCTGTTCCGGCATCAACCAGCGCCAGATCAACCCCAGACCAAGCAAGCCGAGGGCGAGCATTGCCAAGGTCAACTGGCGCGCGGCGCGGCGTTGTTCGGCCGAGGACAACAAGCTCGGTGCGGTGGTGGTGGCAGTCATTTGCTGGCTCCCTGAATGATCAGGCGTGAATCGTCTTTTGGATCGACCGTGGTGACCGAACCGGCCTGACCGAGAATCTTCGGCATCCGCTCGCGGTACAGACGCAAGAGCATTTGCGGGTCCGTGCCCTGCTGTTGCGCCTTGGCCAGGCTCAATACCGTCGCCGTGTCGGCGGAAGCTCTGGCCAGGCGCTCACCTGCCTGGGCGTGGGCGACTTGCAGCGTGCGGTCAGCCTGTTCGTTGGCGGACTGAGTGAGCTTCTCGGCCTCGGTGCGGGCATTGGCGACCGCTTTGTCGGCTTGCTGGCTGGCGGTGAGGACCGCGTTAAACGCGCTCACCGCCGGCTCCGGCAGACTCGATTGCACATCGACCCGTGCCACTTCGATGCCGATGCCCTGACCGCTCGCCTTCAACTCGGCGAGGCGGCGGTTGATGCCTTGCACCAGATCACCGCGCAGCCGTTCGCGACGTTCGGCGGCCTGATTGTCAGCGCCGATCAACTCTGGCCGCGCCACCAGAATCGTGTCCAGGTCCCGCGCGGCCGTCAGCGCCACTGCGCTGCGGGTCACCACTCGATCCAGCGCCGGCAGCACGTGCTCGCCTTGCAGCACAAAGTCATAAGGATCGGTGACCTTGTAGAACACCCGCACATCCAGCTGCACAACACCGGCGTCACCGGTGAGCAGATAACCGGAACCGGCGAGCGCATCACTCAGCGGCGTGGCGAAGGTTGCCACGCGATCCGCCTGCAGGGCCTGATCGCTGCGCAGCAAGTTTTCCACTCTGCGCTCGATCACCCGATCCGCCGCCGGCAACAAAACCACCTGTTCGAACGGCTGCGGCCACGCCAACAACAACCCGGCATTCTGAATGCGATCCAGCGCTCCGAAATGCAAAACCACCGCGCGGTTTTGCGGATCGATCTGCCGGACATTGGAAAACGCCCAGGCCAATGCCGCGAGCACTGTCACCGCATACAGCGCGAAAAACGCCAGACGTCCCGCTTGAATCCACGGACTGTTCAGCGAATGTGTTCCACGTGGAACTTCATTCATGGCTGCGATCCGCTCTTGCTGTCGAGATTGGGCGGACCGTCGACCAACACCCGAAATGGCGCAGCGTCGGTGCGCAGGATCAGTTTGGTATCTGGCGAAACGATGGTGCCGAGGGTATCCAGCGAGCGCAGCAAGTTGTACAGCTGCGGTGAGCCGGCGTAAGCGCGCCCGTAAATCTGCGCCGCTTCCACCCGCGATTGGGCTTCGATATCGGCGGCTTTCACCGTGGCATCGGCTTGCACGATGCGCGCATCGCGTTCGGCGGCGGAGCGGATTTGCGCTGCCTCTCGCTTGCCGATGGCCGTGCGCTCGGTGGCGATGGTTTCGCGCTCGGCGCGCATCCGGTCAACCGTTGCAGTGAGGGTCACCGATGGCAATGTCAGCCGTTCGATGCCCACCTGCACCACCCGCACGCCGTAAGTGGCGAGCAGTTGCTGATCGATTTGCTGGCGCAACTGCGCTTCAAAATCGGCGATGCGAACCTGGCTGGCATCGGTATTGACCAGATTGGCCAGATCAAAACTGCTGGCCGTGGTTTCCAGTGCCGAGCCGACAAACGTGCGAATCTGCCGCGCCGCTTCGTCCGGCTGGTTCTGCACGGCGCGCATGAAGCGTTGCACGTTGTCGGGATCGCCCTGCACCTGCCAGGCCACGTACGCCTGAACGATGATGCGCAAACCGTCGCGGGTGCCGACGTCCTGCAAGCCGCTGGAGGTTGTGCGCAAACGCAGATCCACCGGAATCGCCGCTTCGAACGGTGCCGGCCAGCGCCAGCTCAGACCCGGCTCCAGCAACACGCGGGACGGATTGCCGAAACGGGTGATGACCGTGGCTTCACCGGAGCGCACTTGCACCAGGCTCGCCGCCGCGATGGCGAACGCCACCAGCAACGCTGCCCAGCCCATACGTTTCCACGGAAAAGGCCCTGCCTCTTCCGGCGCACCGTGGTGATGGTGATGATGCCCGTGATGGTGATGACCGCCGCCATGAGCATGATCGTGGCCGCTGTGGTCATGGTGATCGTGAGTGTGCGACTGGCTCAATGGGTGGCTCCTGGCTGAGCGGTGGTGCGCGCCGGATCTGCCGGCAGCGTGAACGTACGCAGGTCGATGGTCGGTGCGTTACTGCTGCCGCCCAGGCGATGGTCGAGTACCAACAGTTTGGCTTTGCTCAAACCCTGGCTGAGTTGGCTGAAGTATTGCTCCAGCACGAAGGCCTGGCCGGCGCTGGCGTAGGCCTTTTGTTCGGCGCTGAACTTCAGATCCGCCGCCCGGGCGGTGGCATTGATTTCATGGGCGTTGGCACTGGCCTGATCCCGAGCGAGGCTGGCCTGCAACTGCGCCTGGTTACTCGCTTCGGCAGCGGCGCCGCGCTCGCGAGAGATCAACGCCTGAGCGCCGATCTGCGCCGCTTGCACGCTGTGATAGGCATTGGCCGCACCGGCCGGCGGGTGTATCGCTTCGACCACTGTGGCGAGAATTTCCACGCCGCTGTCGAGTTTCTGCAGATCGCTTTGCACGGCGCGGCCGATTTCTTCGGCGAGTCCGGTCCTGTCCTCGCCAAGCAAACCGTCGAGTGTGCGCGAGGCAAAGTCATGCACCAGAATCCGGCTGGCGGTGCTGCGGATCAGCGTCGGCACATCGGCGCTGTTGTAGGTGGCGGCCAGTGCGGCTTGATCGCTCAGGCCGATGCGATAGACGAAGCGCACGTCCATGTTGACGATTTGAAAGCTCTGCTGATCGCCCCGGCTGCTGGCGATAACCTGGGACTTGTCATTGACGTGACTGGCGTCCCACAAACGGTTGGCTGTCAGTGGCGCCGGACCTTCTGCCGGGTCCAACTGCACGGGTGCCGGGTTCTCGCCGACGCTGGTCGCCAATTCATGGACCACGCCGTTCTCGACATTCAGCACACGCCCCAACGGCCAGGGCAAACCCGCATGCAGCCCCGGCCCGAACACCTGCACCGGTTTACCGAAACGCTCGTAAATGCCACGGCTTTGCATCGGAATTTCGTGAAGCCCGGTGAGCAACCAGCCCACCGTTGCTACCAGTACCAACACCGGCAAGAACGCGCGGCGCATGTAACTGAAGGCCCAGATCTGACGCAGATCGATGCCGAAGCGGTAATGCAACTCATGCTGCAACGCAAGCAACGGTTGTGGCGGCCAGCGCAGCAGATCGGCGACGAAACTACGGGCCAGCAGCACCGGTTCGAGTTGTTCGCGGCGCGGGCTGAACAACGACAGCAGTGCACGCAGCAGCAATTCCAAGGCAACCAGCCCCGGGAGAATGCCGATCAACACTGCCAGACGCACCGGCCAGATCGCACTGTCACTGGCGAACAACAGGCACAACGCGCCCAGCACCAGACTGATGATTGCAACTCGCGTCAGCTGCGCCAGCGCTCCGGCCTCGGGCCATTGCGCCGGATTTTCCTGGGCCAGCTGTCGCTCCAGCACCAGCAGACCGAACGCCAAGAGCAACGCGATAGCCGCGCCGACCGTGGCGGACAACCCCACACCCGCCGCCGGCAGCGTCAGATTCCACGTCTGCTCGAGGCTCAGCAGCACCAGCAACGACCACCCGCCAAGCCACAACGTGGCCGCACCGATCTGCCCGAGCAGATGCAGACTGCGCTGGCTCATCCGATCCAGCAGCCGCTCGTACCAGCCATCCGGCGCAGGTTCTTCAGCAACCGTCACCGGCACCACGGGATTGATCACCCACGCCCGCCATTGCGTCACCCACCATGCCGATTGCAGCCCGGCGACCAGCACCAGCAACGCCGCGCTCTGATTGACCAGCAACGCGGGCCACAGCGATTGCGGCGCAAACAGCCCGACAAAAAATGCCAGCACCCACCCTGCCCCGGCCAGCGCGCCCAGACCGATCGCCAGGCGACGCAAACGCCGGCCCTGCGTCGCCGCTTGCTGAAAGCGCGGCAATCCGTTCACCGGCGTGCCTTCATCCAGATCGACTTGCATATCCCCCCAAACTCTTTGGCTCACTGCACATATCGTTACGATATAACGAAAGTCGTGAAATATTTGTACTCATTTGCATCATTCAAAGATGGGCAACCTGTCGCTTGCCTGAAGCCTTGACCGAAATGTCTGGAAACGCACATATTACGTTCGTAATTTTAAGCACCAACTACTTTTACCGATCCGCATCCTTCAGCCAGGAGTAAAAGCATGAGCAACTATGACGTGGTGATTCTGGGCGGCGGCCCCGGCGGTTATAACGCAGCGATCCGCGCCGGCCAGCTGGGCCTCAAGGCCGCGTGTGTCGAGGGCCGCGCCACGCTGGGTGGCACCTGTCTGAATGTTGGCTGCATGCCGTCCAAGGCGCTTTTGCATGCGTCAGAGCTCTACGAAGCAGCGCTGGGAGCGGAGTTCGCCAACCTCGGTATCGAGGTCAAACCCACGCTCAACCTCGCGCAAATGATGAAACAGAAAGACGAAAGCGTGAGCGGCCTGACCAAAGGCATCGAATTCCTGTTTCGCAAGAACAAGGTCGACTGGATCAAGGGCTGGGGCCATATCGACGGCCCCGGAAAAGTCAGCGTGACCGGCGATCAGGGCAGCCGGATCGAGCTGACTGCCAAGGACATCGTCATCGCCACCGGCTCCGAGCCCACTCCCCTGCCCGGCGTGGAGATCGACAACAAGCGCATCCTCGACTCCACCGGCGCGCTGTCCTTGAGCGAAGTGCCCAAACATCTGGTGGTGATCGGCGCAGGCGTGATCGGCCTCGAACTCGGTTCGGTCTGGCGCCGGCTCGGTGCGCAGGTAACCGTGGTGGAATACCTCGACCGCATCTGCCCCGGTGTCGACGGCGAAGCCGGCAAGACTCTGCAACGCTCACTGAGTAAACAGGGCATCAGCTTCAAGCTGAGCTCGAAAGTGACCAGCGCCACCTCCTCGGCCACTGGCGTACAACTCAGCGTCGAACCTGCCGCTGGCGGCAGCGCGGAAATCCTTGAAGCCGATTATGTGCTGGTGGCCATCGGACGTCGCCCGTACACCCAGGGCCTGGGCCTGGAAAACGTCGGCCTGAGCACCGACAAACGCGGCATGCTCGCCAACAAACAGCATCGCACGGAAGCGCCTGGCGTGTGGGTGATCGGTGACGTGACGTCCGGGCCGATGCTCGCGCACAAGGCCGAAGACGAAGCCATGGCCTGCATCGAGCAGATCGTCGGCAAGGCTGGCGAGGTCAATTACGACCTGATTCCCAACGTGATCTACACCCGCCCGGAGCTGGCCAGCGTCGGCAAGACCGAGGAGCAGCTGAAGGCCGAGGGCCGGGCGTACAAGGTCGGCAAATTCCCGTTCACCGCCAACAGCCGGGCGAAGATCAATCACGAGACCGAAGGCTTTGCCAAAGTCATCGCTGATGAGCGCACCGACGAAGTCCTCGGCGTGCACCTGGTCGGCCCGAGCGTCAGCGAAATGATCGGCGAGTTCTGCGTGGCCATGGAATTCAGCGCCTCGGCCGAAGACATCGCGCTGACCTGTCACCCGCATCCAACCCGCTCCGAAGCGTTGCGTCAGGCGGCAATGAATGTCGAAGGGATGGCGACGCAGATGTAAGCACTGTGCGAATACTTCCCGCGCAATGCGGGAAGTATCAGGACGGCAGATGCCCCAGCGGCAACGCGCCGGGCGTTTTCACCGTGTGGATCGCAAAATTGCTGCGGATATCGCTCACCCCCGGCAGCTTCAACAGGCAACCGGTGAGAAAGCGGTCGTAGGCGCGCAGATCCGGCACCACCACTTGCAGCAGAAAGTCCGATTCCCCGGACACCAGAAACGCTGAAATCACCTCCGGCAATGCGGTCACCGCCCGGTGGAATGCCTCGGCCTGTTCGTCGTTGTGGCGCTCGACCTTGACCCCGACAAACACCGTCAGCCCCAACCCCACTTCATCACGGTCCAGATTGGCCTGATATCCGCGAATCACCCCGGCCTCTTCGAGCATCCGCACCCGGCGCAGGCACGGCGATGCCGACAGGCCGATTTCGTCGGCCAGTTGTACGTTGCTCAGGCGTCCGTCCCGTTGCAGTGCGGCAAGAATCTTGCGGTCGAAGGCATCCAGTTTCATGGTTGGCAGATCCTGATGGTTTTCGCGGTGAAAGAGCGCAGATTATGCCAATCCAGAGGCCTTTAGAAGCTGACTACGCAACCACCTGCCCTGCCCTTCGGCCCTAGACTGAGGCTACCGAATCGACAACGAAAGGGGTGCGATATGGCAAGTCTCTGGCTGTTTTTCCTGGCGCTGGCAGTGGTCTTTCTGTTGCCCGGCCCGGACATGATCCTGCTGTTGCAGACCGGTGCCCGTCAGGGACGCGGCGCAGCGCTGGCCACGGCGGTGGGTCTGGCCATCGCCCGAGGCTGTCATGTAGCGCTCGCGGCGCTGGGGCTGGCGGCGCTGTTCAAGGCGGCGCCGTGGACCTTCGATGCTGTGCGGATCGCCGGGGCGGCGTATTTGCTGTGGATCGGCATTCAATGCCTGCGCACCACGCTGTTGCCGGATCTGGACGCCGGCACCGTGACGGACAGTCATGCGCAGTGGTATGCAGCCATCCGCCGCGGCCTGCTGACCAACCTGCTCAACCCGAAAGCGTTACTGTTCTGCTCGGTGCTGCTGCCGCAGTTCATCGTGGCAAATGGCGCAGCGGTGCTGACCCAGTTCGCCGTGCTCGGTGCGATGCTGGTGGGCACAGGTCTGCTGTTCGACAGCGCCTACGCCCTGACCGGCGCCGCGCTGGGCCGCTGGCTGAAACACAGCCCGACGGCCCAGCGAGTGCAACAGTGGCTGTTCGGCAGCCTGTTGATCGGCTTTGCCGTGCGCCTGACGTTCGTCCAGCAGGCTTAGACTTTGCGGGCCTTGCGTTGGCGTCGAGTGATCAGCAACAACGCCACCGCGGTGAAGGCCACGATCGCACCGATCTGCACCGGCCACTTGTACGGCCGCAGTGTCGAACGCAACGAGTCGGTCACCTGAGTGACGTAGCGCTTGTCGGCATTTTCGAAGTCCGGATAAGGGCATTGATGGCCGAAATCCACGGCCCACGGCACGTACGGCCCTTCGTCGACATAGCGTTTGTACAAGGCGCTCTGCTCTTCCAGGCTGCTGTTCCAGCCCGCCGCCGAGCACAACACGGCGGCGAACGCCTGACTGGTGTGCGGCAGATTATCCGCCGCACGGCTGGCCAGCGCCGTGGCGACAAAACGATAGTGATAACGCTCATCCGGTTGCGCTTCACTGGCCTTCTGACGTCGCACTTCGGCCTCGCTGACCAGCGGCCCGACTTTCAGCTCGGTGTTTTCCAGGCTGTAGTTGCCGCCGAAGGTCGCGTAATCCGGGGCCATTTCGTAGCCCAGGATGTCCATGCCCCACTCACGGGCTGTCCACGCAGCATTGAACAGTGCGCTGGCACGTTGGGTCGGCCACCACGCTGAGTCGGCCTTCAGGCGTTGCTCGCCATAGAGCCGGGCCTTGTTCTGCAGATCGGCATTGTCGAAATAACCGACCGCTTCTGCGTAGTGCCCCTCACGCAACAAGCGCCGCCCCAGCAGATTGCGCAGGCTGGCGGCCACCGGCAGCGGCACGTAATTGTCGCGATCCTGCTGGCTCAGCGCGGGCGGTGCCGGCACGTTGGTATCGACATAGTTTTTCAGCTCCTCGACCGTCAGCACTCGCTCGGCCACGGTCGCAGCGTCGAACCAGTAAAGGTGCTGGCTGCGATACAACTGGTCGAAGGCCTGCAGGTACTCGCCACGTTGCAGCGCAAGGATCGCGCGCTCGCCCTCGACCCGGCATTTCGGCTGCACGGTTTCGAGATTCCAGTCGGCGGTACGCCGCTCGCCCCAGGATTCGTCCTGCGGGAACGCTTGCGCAGCCTTCGCGTAGGCCGCAGCCGCTGCGTTCCGATCGCCATCGCGCACCGCCAGTTTTGCCCGCAGCCACCACGCCAGACCGCTGTCGCCCGCGTGTTCGAGGAACGCCTTGGCGCTGGCGTAATCGCCTTGCTGATAATTCATCGCCGCCAGGCGATCAGCGTTGTCGAGGCTGCCGCGCGTGCTCGCTTGCAGCGCTTTGACCAGCTTCTTCTCGTTCGGTGGCTCATCGCCGAACGACCAGCCGATCCGGCTGATCAGCGAGGCGGTCACCAGTTGCTGCACCGCTTCGCGGCGCAGCAATTTCGCCAGCCGATCTTCGGGCTCCTCGGCCAGTTCGTTCATCAACTGCTTCAGCGAGGTGTAACCGACGTCCGAGCCGTGCAGGTTCTGCGCGGCATACAGCTTGATCGCGCTGTTCCAGTCACCCGCCATGCGCAACGCCCGCGCCTCTTCGCCGAGGCTGGCCACGCCCAGTTCCAGCGGATCGCTGAAACCGTCGATGCTCAATTGCCGCGTCTGGCGGAAGGCGTCGATGGCGTTTTCCAAGGCTTCGAGCGCATCGCCCGCTTCGCTGCTCATGGCAAAGAACGCCCGGCCCAGCGAATACGCGGCCCAGGTGCTGCGCAACGCACGCTGATCGGCCGGCAGCGCCAGCAACTGACGGAAATACTCGACCGCCAGTTGATGGTCACCGGCGCCGAACGCCACCGCGCCCGCCACATACAGACGCAGTTCCGCCGGCAGGCTCGCACCCTGCGCGTCGACCTGACGCGCGTCGGTCAGGCTGCGCAGCTGTTTGACCAGCGCTTGCTGTTCAGGCGTCAGGCCGATCTGCTCGGCCTTGTCGCGCACCTCGGCGGGTTCTGGCGCCTCGGCGTAGATGTCATCCGGATTGTGGGTGGCGGCGGTGACGTTCTTCAGCCCGGCGATGGTTTTGCCGAGGCGACTGATCTCGAACCTGAAGTTGCCCTCCGGCAGCTCCGCCAGCGATTGCCCGCGATCGTCGAGCAGACGCATCGGGAAGTCCGGGCCACAGGCCAGCGCCGAGCCCAGCGGCAGGCTGAGGCTCAGGCAAAGCAGATGGCGGGGCCAGTTACGGGTCAACATGCGAACCTCCTTGATCAATATTTGCGCAGCGTGCCCAACCGATCGCGCGCTGCCCTCCCGCCGGCAATCGGCCGTCGCGCAGGCGGGTGAAGGTAAGCAGATCCGGGTCTTGTTGCAACGAATAACCGGCGAGCGCGTCAGCGCCTTCGCAGCCCCGGGCCTGGATGGTGATGCGGGCGGGCCAGGCGCTGTCGAGGTTACCGACGTTACGCAGGGCAATGTCTTGCAGGCCATTCTGTTCGGTAAACACCACGCCGAGCTGGCTGCTCAACGCATCGCCTCGGGCGACCGCGCGCAGCGTGCTCAGGCTCCAGGCTCTGCGGTCGTTGGCCAACGGCAGACGAAACCAGATCAGGCCGGCCAGATGCGCCGGGCGATCCTCGCGCAATTCATTGGCGAGTCGGCCCAGTTGTTGCGGATCGGCGAGCAATTCGCGCCGCTGACCACCGCGCTCGAGCGGTACTTCGCTTTCCACCACCGGAGCTCCATCGACATCCGGCAACAGCGCCACGCCATAGGCCGGCAGCGCCAGATAAAACGGTTTGTCGGTCACTCGCCCCCAGGCCTTGGCCCAGCGCCGCGCCTGTTCGGAGTCGAACAGACCGCGACGCGGATCGCTGACGGCATGCACCTGCAACACACTGCTGTCGACGATCGCCAGCAGCGCGGGCAATTGCGGACTGTCGAGCCAGGCAGGTAACGCAGTGATGCTCAGGGGCAGGTTGGCCGGCAATGCCGTACGCAAGTGAGCAAGGAATCCGATGTAAGCAGGCAGGCGGGCACTGCCGGCATCATGGTCGATCTCGACCCCGGCCAAGGTAAGCCCCTGAACTTGCCAGTCAGCGAGCACTTGAAGGATTTGCGCCGTAACCGCTTGCGAATCGAGCGCCTTGAGCTGGCCGTCGAGGCGAATCACCGCGATCAACGGCCGGGCATCGCGTCTCAGCAACGCAGAATCGACGCGTGCCCGACTCCATCCGGCATTCGGGAACGCCTGCAACGCCAAGACCCGCAACGTCGAAAAGTCGTTGCGACTGTCATTCAGGGCAAGCTCATGGGCCGGCGTCCATTGCCGTTGCCAGACGTAAAGTTGCTGATCGAGTGGCACTGCGTCCTGTCGCTCACAAGCACACAGCAACAACACAGCCACCAGGGCGGACCACCCGATGATAAAGCGCATACCTTGCAGATCCCTGAGACATCAGGCTGCAAGGTTACACAAAAGCGTTCAGGGCTTGCGGGCAATGATGACCTGACTTTTCGCCACCACCGCATCCAGCGCCTGCTTGATCTGCGCGCCGCGCGGCGAGTCGAGCACCGCTTGCCAGGTCTCGGCCCAATGGTTGAGCAGCGGATGATCCGGGTTGCTGAACTCGACCTTCGCTTCCCAGAACAGCATCATCCACATCGACCAGTAGAAGCCGTACTGGCTATGGCTGATGATCTCGAGTCCCGCCTCGCTGACCATCGCCTTGAACTGCTCTTCGCTGATGATGCGAATGTGGTTGGGCTTCTGGAAATACTCCGGCGCGGCGATGTCTTTTTGCAGGTCTTCGGAGCTGGGGTGCGGCACGCTCAGCAGATACAGCGCGCCCGACTGGCCGACGCGCACCAGTTCGGCAAGGAACTGCGCCGGGTCGTCGACGTGTTCGATGACTTCAGTGGACACCACGCGAGTGGCGGTGCCATCGGCGATCGGCAGCGGATTGCAGTCGGTCACATGGCATTCGACGCCACGCGCCGGCGTATCGCTCAGGCGCTGGCGAGTCGCTTCGACCTTGGCGCCGTCGATGTCGGCAATGATGATCTTCGCCCCGCGCATGCCGCAGAAATGCACGTTGCCACCGTCGCCGCAGCCAACGTCCAGCAAGGTGTCGTCGGCGGTCACCGGGAAGCCTTTGAACAGCTCGCCGGTTTCCTGGTTGAACCAGCCGCTGAGCATCGCGTCGTGCAGGCCGAGCATGTAAGGGTCGACCTTGTCGGCGACCGGTGCGACAGCGTGTGCGGGGGCCGGAGCCGCCGTGAGTTTTTTCAAAAGGCTCAGCATGAGGTGGCTCCAGGGGGCGAGACAACGGTTCGCGAGGTGCCGAGGCGTTTCACCAGCGTGGCGCCTCGATTGCGCATGGGCATTTCGATCAAGCGGTAATTGAGTTCGCTGAGCAGCACGATCAGGCCACCGGCTATCAGCAGCGTCACGATCGGATGCCCGGCCGGGCTCGGCAGACCGGCACCCTGCAAACGGAAAATCAGTTCCCGCACCAGTTGATAGGCCGGGATGTGGATCAGGTAAATGCCGTAGGAGCGGCTGCCGATCCATGCCATCAGTCGTTGCAGGCCACCGGCCGGCAGCAGGTAATTGCGGTCGTATGAAGCAATCCACACCAGCACGGCGCTGAGCACGGCGATAGACCCGATGCGGTAACCGGCGAAGGTGAAACGGTCGGTGGCCATGAAGCTCAGCAGCGCTCCGAGGCCGATCAGCGCGAACACTCCGGCCCATGGCCGCCGCAGGAATACCGGCTCCCAACGGCGGTAACCCGGCTGCACGCTCCACATCGCCAACAACACACCCAGCGCCAGCGCATCGGTACGAATCACCATCAGCAGCGGCGTGCGCACCGTAAACAGCTGCACCGCCACCAGCGCCAGCAATGCCCACACCAGATGCTTGCGGCACAGCATGATCACAAGCGGGAACAACAGGTAGAACTGCTCCTCCAGCGCCAGGCTCCAGTAGACGAAACTGCTGCCGTATTCGTAATGAAAGAACGCATCGGCAAAGCGGAAGTTGGCGTACTGCAGCACCCCGGCCAACGTGGCCTGGACGTTGGCGGACCACGTCCCGAACGCGCCTGATCGATTCAGAAACACGCACGCCAGCAGCATCAACGCCAGCCACAGCCAGGCCGAGGGCAACAGACGAAACGCCCGACGCAGCCAGAAATTGCGCGTCTGCTCCCAGTATTCCTGGCGATTGCTGCAACCGCGCAGCGCCGGGATCAGGCTGCGGGCGATGACAAACCCGGAGATCGCAAAAAACAAGTCGACGCCCCACCACGGCTGCGCCCAGGCATGAACCCTTTCAAGCAGCGGCACCGGGTCGGTGAACAGGCTGCCCTGCAGGTGATGAAACAGCACGCCGAGTACCGCGACAGCGCGCAGGACTTCGATGTCCATGATCCGCTTGCCGCTCATGACACAGGTCCTGCATCGAGCGGTTTGCGGGCAATGATCACCTGGCTCTTGGGCATGAACCGGTCGAGCATCTGCTTGATCGCCAATCCATCGGGCTGCGCCAGCAAGTCCTGCCAGGTTCTGGCCCAACTCTCCATCAACGGTGGATACGGCGCCTGGATCCGGTCGCGCACGGCGCCACCGAGGTCACGGCCGGCAGCCCGTTCGCTGGCCCAGAAAAAAATCATGCCCATGACCCAGAAAAACCCCGTGGCCTGACGATGCTCGATCACCAGACCGGCATCCTCCACCAGTGCCGCGAAGCGTTCCGGGGTGAAGATCTGCACATGATTGGGCGACTGGTAATAACCCGCCGGGGCGATGCCCTGCTGCAAATGCTCGCCCACCGGTGCCGGCACGCTGAGCAGGTACAGCGCACCGGGACGGCCCATGCGTACCAGCTCGGCCATGAACGGCTCGGGATGATCGATGTGTTCCAGCACTTCCATGCACACGACCTTGCTCGCACAGCCGTCGCTCAGCGGCAATGGCAGGCTGTTGCTGACCAGACCGAGACTGGCCTTGCGGCTCTGCGCTTCGACTTGTCGGGCGAGGTCGCGCACCTTGTCGTGTTCGCTGTCGGTGAAGATCACCGAGGCGCCCTGGCGCACGGCGAACAATGTCGCGACACCCTCGCCACACCCCACGTCGAGCAGGGTGTCGTCCGCGTCAATGACAAAGCCCTTGAGCAACTCACCACTGTCGCCGTTAAACCAGCCGTCGAGCATGGCGTCATGCAGACCCACATCCCTGGGCGACACGCCCGCGGCAACCGGTTCAGGCACGGATACCGGCGCCGGGTGCGCAACCGGACGCAAACGCCTCAGCCATGCGCGGATCATGTCCCCGTGGCTTCCGTTGCAGCGGCACCAAGGTGCTCGTGTACCTGAACGAGAAAATCGCGCAACCGCTGCTCGGCCACCGCCTGACTGCAGAACGCCTGCAGGCTGGCAACGGCCTGCGCCGACATCTGTGCATAGAGCCGGGGATTGTTCTTCGCCACCTCATAGCTGTCGCGATAGGCCACACAGACCGACGCCCAGTTGGTCATATAGCGCAACGTGCGGAACGCCTTGCGCGGATCGTGAGGCCAGGCGGTGAGTTCATCGGTGGACTCCACCACGAATGCGTTATCGGTGCTCAGGTAATCGATCATCGCCGTGGTGCGCGGCGCCACAGCCGGCTTGCCGCAGGACATGAATTCCATCAGTGGCAGACACTGGCCCTCGCCGTA
Organism: Pseudomonas sp. GW456-12-1-14-TSB6; assembly: GCF_059424205.1. NCBI lineage: Bacteria > Pseudomonadati > Pseudomonadota > Gammaproteobacteria > Pseudomonadales > Pseudomonadaceae > Pseudomonas > Pseudomonas sp. GW456-12-1-14-TSB6. The sequence goes on along the minus strand of NZ_JBWKZE010000006.1, from coordinate 161,187 downwards.
GGACGTGTTGACCACGTACCGGGTGGCCTGCACGAGACGCTCGTAGTCGGCATCCGCGAGGTAGCCGTAAATCAGCACGATGCGACAGCGGTAGGACTGGTTCTTGTACAGATGATGAAGAATGTCGCTGAGCGCCTCTTCGGCATCGTGGTGCGTGAGCTTGAGCACCAGTGTCGCGTCTTCGACATCGCGAAACGTCACACAGAAGGCGCTGAGCATGTCTTCCCAGTTCTTGCGTCCGTCACCGGGATTGAACACCGATGTGTAGACGACACCGTCCAGCAGCAGCTCCTGCTCGCGCGCCGGCGCCTGGAAATCGATGCCCTTGCCACGGCGCAGGTGTTTCGGGCCGAACGCGTCGAGATCGAGCTGACGACTGTCGGCGACCAGCCCTTTGATCGTCAGGCGCACCAGCCCTGTCGAGGGCTGGCCCTGAAGCTGCGCGCCACGGGCCGCGAAGCGATCCCACACCGGCGCCGGCACCGCGACAATCGGGTAATCGGCGCCCATGGCCTCGCGCACGGCGTTGACCGTGTAGCTGGAATGGGTGATCGCCGCGCCGCAGGCCCGGAGCACCGTGCGCCAGTCATTGCGCGGCTCGTTGTCGAAGGGTTCGTTGGGGATGGTGCTGAATTCCCAGGCGAACACCGGCAACGTCGGACATGCCAGGTGGATCGGCGTGCGGTGCGGCGGCGAGAACGACAGGAACACGCAGGGCTCGCCACGGGACAGGCATTCCAGATACAACGCATCGACTTCGCGCGCCGGATCGACGACTTCCACCACACGCCCAAGGCGTTCGAGCACCGGGCGATACTCCTTGAGCACGAAGTAATAGCTGTACTCCGAACGCCCCAGGTTCTGCGCGATGGTGTGCTGGTTGGTTTCCGAATGAATGATGATCAGCATGAGGCGTTGTCCGTCACGGGGGCGGCATCGGCAGCCAGCGGCACGAGGCCGAAAAAGTCCGCCATGCGCCGTTGTACCGGGGCAAACGCGCAGTAATCGTGCATGCGTTCGACAGCGGCGGCAGACATGCGCGCGTATTCCTGCGGCTGCGCCTTGGCCATCCGGTAGCTGTTCTCATAGGCGCTTTTGAGCGAAGCCCAGTCCGGCCGATAGCGCAGGGTGCGGTAAATGATGCGGGTGTCCTGGGGCCAGATCGTCAGCTCTTCGCTGGACCGGACGACGAAGGCCACGGTGTCGTCGATGTAGTCTTCCATGGCCGTGTGATCCGGGGCGATCACCGGTTTGCCGCTGGACATGAACTCCATCAATGGCAGGCACAGGCCTTCGCAGCGTGAGGCGTTCACGTAGAAACTCGCAGCCTGGTAGAGCCGCGCGTATTGCGCGTCGTCCAGATAACCATGCATCACCAGCACCCGGCAGGCGAACGGTGTCAGTTGTGCGAGCAGGGTCATCAGTTCGCTGTAGTAGGACGCCAGATCGTTCTGGGTAATCTTCAGCACCAGTGTCGCGTCAGGCGTTTCGCGAAAGGCCCAGCAGAAGGCGGTAACCAGATGATGCCAGTTCTTGCGGCCGTCCCTGGGGTTGAACACCGTCACGTAGATCACGCCTTCCACCGTGGTCTCGACCACCGAGGACGTGTCCGGCAGATCCAGCGGCGGTGGCTCGGCCACGGCCACCGCATGCGGAGCGGCAATGGCCGGCAGGCGTTTCTCGAGCCAGGCGTGTGTGCGATCCGACAGCAGATCCTGCACACCTTCCCAGTACCAGTGATGCAGGAACTTCACCCGTTCTTCACCCGCCCCCAGCCTCCACAGACGCAGATAATGACGGGCAATGACCAAGCGGCGTTTGAACGTCAGCGGTGGCGGGCGTAGCGCCTCGATTTCGGCCAGTTGTTCGGCAGTCAGCGGCTTGGGCAACAGATCGTCGGCAGATAACGCCAGCGTGCGACTGTCGAAAATGCAGCCCTTGATGGCCAGGGTCGCGCCGGGATTGATCGGCTCACTGACATGTTGCTCACGAATGGCGGCGAAGTTTTCCCACAAGGGCGTCGGCAGCACGAGTACCGGAAAGTCCTCGCCCATGGCGCGGCGAATCGCGCGGGCGGTGTGGCTCGACAGCGTGATGACCCGTCCCTGTCGGGCGAGCATCTGCGTCCAGTCGTGGCGCGGATCATCGTCCCATGATTCATCGGGGATCGAATCGAATTCCCATGCAATCACGCAGATTGTCGGGCATTCAAGGTCGGTCGGGGTATTTTGTGGCGGCGTGAAGGACAGGAAAACGCTGCTTTCACCGGCGGCGAGCAGTTGTCGGTAGAGTGGATCAACCTCGGCGCTAGTGGACACCACATGCACTCGCCCCAGGCTTTCCAGCACCGGGCGATAGGCCTTGAGCACGAAGTAGTAGCTGTATTCGGGACGCCCCAGACTCTGGCTGATGGAGCGGTCGTTGACGTCCGAGTAGAGAATGAAATTCATGGCATCCCACGGTGCAACCGCCATCCCGGCAGCTTCACGCTATGACGGCCGAGCGTCGGATCGAACCGGCATCAGCGCTGTTCGTCCTGCGTCATCGGGCACGTCTCTGTTCTTGTTTTAATGGTCGGTTTTACCCTGTCGCACGATCCTTGCGAAAAGCCGCCGTGGATCGCGACGAGGGGCATTCTAAACACATCCGTCGCGCCTTCGGGAACCGCCCGGCGAGAAAAACCCGACTACTCTGACGAGAACTGACCGGTCACGGTTTGGCCGGTTGAAATTGCTGCGCAATTGGCACAGATTGGCAGCCAAACAACTACAACAATGACTTCACCTGCCGTTCTGCCCGGTTTTTTCAGGGGTCTGACAGACATTCCCTTAAAGCCTGTGGGAAGAGGTGAAAGTTAAAGACCAAGGGGTCGCTGTTTGAAAAAAAGTCTGTTCATCACGGGCCTCAGTGGGTTCGTAGGACAACACATCCAGTCACGTCTGCAAGGGGAAGACGCGACGTGGCAGCTGCTGCCTGCCGCCTCGGCCTACGACCTGACAAAACCGGACAGCCTCATCGATCTGTGGCCACAGCTGCCCGACGCGGTCATTCACCTGGCTGGCCAGACCTTCGTCCCCGAAGCCTTCCGCGACCCGGCACGCACCTTCGACATCAACCTGCTCGGCACCTTGAACCTGTTGCAGGCCCTCAAGGCCCGTGGCTTCAAGGGCACGTTCCTGTATGTCAGCTCGGGCGATGTCTACGGCCAGGTCGAAGAACCCGCGCTGCCGATCACCGAACAACAACCACCCTGCCCGCGCAATCCCTATGCGGTCAGCAAGCTGTCGGCCGAATTCCTCAGCCTGCAATGGGGCCTCAGCGAAGGCTGGCCGGTGCTGGTGGCGCGGCCGTTCAACCACATCGGTACCGGGCAGAAGGAAAGCTTCGTCATCGCCAGCGCCGCGCGGCAGATCAACCGCATCAAGCAAGGACTGCAAGCGCCGCGCCTGGAAGTCGGCGACATCGATGTCACCCGCGATTTCCTCGATGTCGGCGACGTGGTCTCGGCCTATTTCGCACTGCTGGAGAAAGGCACGCCGGGGCAGGTCTACAACATTTGCTCAGGCCGTGAGCAAAGCATCCGCAGCCTCATCGAACAGATGGGCGACCTGGCCGAGGTCGAGCTGCAACTGGTTCAGGATCCGGCACGCATGCGCCGCGCGGATCAGCGTCGCGTCTGCGGCAGCCACCAACGGCTGGCCCGGACCACAGGATGGACGCCGCAAATCACTACACAACAATCCCTGCGGGCGATCCTGTCCGACTGGGAGACGCGAGTACGACAAGAATGACAAAAAGTGCATTGATCACCGGGATCACCGGCCAGGACGGCGCGTATCTGGCCAAGCTGCTGCTCGACAAGGGTTACAAGGTTCACGGCCTTGTCGCACGGCGCAGCAGCGATTCACGCTGGCGCCTGCGGGAGATGGGCGTCGAAGCGGACATCGTCTACCTGGATGGCGACATGGCCGATGCCTGCTCGGTGCAGCGCGCGGTGATCAAGTCGGCACCGGACGAGGTGTATAACCTGGCAGCCCAGAGCTTCGTCGCTGCCTCCTGGGACCAACCGGTGACCACCGGGATCGTCGATGGCCTGGGCGTGACCCACCTGCTCGAAGCGATCCGTCAGTTCAGCCCGCACACGCGTTTCTATCAAGCGTCCACCAGCGAAATGTTCGGTCTGATCCAGGCCGAGCAGCAAGACGAGAACACCCCGTTCTACCCGCGCAGTCCTTACGGCGTGGCCAAACTCTATGGCCACTGGATCACCGTCAACTACCGCGAAAGCTTCAACCTGCACGCCAGCAGCGGCATTCTGTTCAATCATGAATCGCCCCTGCGCGGCATCGAATTCGTGACCCGCAAGGTCACCGACGCCGCCGCCCGGATCAAACAGGGCAAACAGCAGGAGCTGGCCCTGGGCAACATCGACGCCAAGCGCGACTGGGGCTTTGCCGGTGATTACGTCGAGGCCATGTGGCTGATGCTGCAACAGGACAAGCCCGACGATTTCGTGGTCGCTACCGGCGTCACCACCACCGTGCGCGAGATGTGCCGCATCGCCTTCGATCACGTCGGCCTGAACTACCGGGATTATGTGAAGATCGACCCGGCGTTTTTCCGCCCGGCGGAAGTCGAAGTGCTGCTCGGCAACCCGGCCAAGGCCCAGCGCGTGCTCGGCTGGAAACCCAGGACCGACCTCGACACCCTGATCCGCATGATGATGGATGCGGACATGAAACGCGTCGCCAAGGAGTAGGCAGGCCATGCTGATCCCCGTGATTCTGTCCGGCGGTGCCGGCACCCGTTTGTGGCCGGTTTCCCGCGAAGGCCATCCGAAGCCGTTCATGACCCTGCCCGACGGCCAGTCGCTGCTGGGCAAGACCTACCGGCGCGCCGCCGCGCTGCTGGACGGTTGGGGCGACATTGTCACGGTGACCAACCGCGAGTACTACTTCCAGAGCAAGGATCACTATCAGGCCGCGCGCCTGTCCCGGCATCGCGGACACTTCCTGCTCGAGCCCACCGGACGCAACACCGCACCGGCCATTGCGGCGGCGGCACTGTCGCTGCAAGCCCTGCACGGCGATGCGGCAATCATGGTGGTGATGCCCGCCGACCATTTGATCGTCAATGAAGAGGCGCTCAAAAGCGCGGTCGAGCACGCGGTCAATCTGGCGAAGGACGGTTATCTGGTGACCTTTGGCGTGGTGCCGACCGCCCCGGAAACCGGCTTCGGTTACATCGAGACCGGCGCACCGCTCAACGACCGGGGCGCGGCCAAGGTCCAGCGTTTCGTGGAAAAACCCGATCTGCAAACCGCCACCCATTATCTGGAGAGCGGCAATTTCCTGTGGAATTCGGGGATGTTCTGTTTCTCCACCGCAACGGTGATCGCCGAGCTGGCGCTGCACGCCCCCGAGCTGCTGGAACAGGCCCGCGCCTGCATGGCCGCCAGCGAACCGGTGGAAACCGCCGGTTGCCTGCAACAGGAACTGTCGCCCCAGCTGTTCGCCGAGATCACCGACATCTCCATCGACTACGCACTGATGGAGCGCTCGGAAAAGGTTGTGGTGGTGCCGGCGGGTTTCGACTGGAGCGACATCGGATCATGGGGTGCAGTGGCCGCGCTGGTGCCGGCGGACGCGGATAACAACCGCGCCAGCGGCGAAGCGATCTTCATCGACAGCCGCAACAACTTCGTTCAAAGCGATGGCCGGATGGTGGCTGCCGTCGGTGTGGAAGACCTGATAATCATCGACACCGCCGACGCCGTGCTGGTAGCCCACGCCGACCGTGCCCAGGATGTGCGACGCGTGGCCAAACAGCTCAAGGACAAATCCCACGAAGCCTATCGCCTGCATCGTACGGTCAGCCGTCCGTGGGGCACTTACACCGTGCTCGAAGAAGGCCCGCGCTTCAAGATCAAGCGCATCGTGGTCAAACCCGGCGGCAAGCTGTCGTTGCAGATGCACCATCACCGCAATGAACACTGGGTGGTGGTCGAAGGCATGGCCAAAGTCACCAACAACGGCAGCGGCACGACGTTGGTGGCGAAGAACGAATCGACGTTCATCGCCGCCGGTCACAAGCACCGTCTGGAAAACCCCGGCGTGATCGACCTGGTGATCATCGAAGTGCAAAGCGGCGAATACCTGGGAGAGGACGACATCGTCCGCTTCGAAGACCAATACGGCAGGACGGTGTGAATGCTGCTTTCCCTGTACCGCTCGCTGCACGACTACCGGGGTTTCATCCTCGGTAGCGTCAAGCGGGAGTTTCAAGCGCGGTATCGCAATTCGCTGTTCGGCGCGCTGTGGACGGTACTCAACCCGCTGTCGATGATCATCGTGTACACGGTGATCTTTTCCCACATCATGCGCGCCCGCCTGCCCGGCGTGGACGACGGCATGGCCTACAGCGTCTACCTGTGCGCCGGGCTGCTGACCTGGGGCCTGTTCTCGGAAATCACCCTGCGCAGCCAGAACATGTTTCTGGAAAACGCCAACCTGCTGAAAAAAATCAGCTTCCCGCGCCTGTGCCTGCCGGTGATCGTGCTGCTCAATGCAGGAATCAACTTCGTGATCATCATCGGCCTGTTCCTCGGGTTTCTGCTGATCAGCGGGCGCTGGCCGGGCATGGCCCTGCTGGCACTGGTGCCGCTGCTGGCGCTGCAAGTGCTGTTCTGCGCCGGACTGGGCATGATCCTCGGCGTGCTCAACGTGTTCTTTCGCGATGTCGGGCAATTGTTCGCCATCTGCCTGCAATTCTGGTTCTGGCTGACACCGATCGTGTATCCGCTGAGCATCCTGCCCGAGTGGGTGCAGCGCCTGTTGCAGCTCAATCCGCTGACCAACCTGATCGGCAGCTATCAAAACCTGTTCCTCTACGGTCAGTGGCCGGTGTGGAGTTCGCTGCTGCCGATCTTCGTGATCGGCCTGCTGCTGTGCGCGGTCGGCCTGCGCCTGTTTCGTCGGCGGGTCGGCGAAATGGTGGATGAACTCTGATGGGGCACATACGCGTTACGGGCCTGGGCAAGGCCTACAAGCAGTACCCCACCCGCTGGAGTCGCCTGGCCGAATGGCTGATTCCGTTTTCGCCGATGCGCCATCGCCAGCACTGGGTGCTGCAGGACGTAAATTTTGAAATCGCTCCCGGTGAAGCGGTGGGTATTGTCGGGGTCAACGGCGCCGGCAAAAGCACCCTGCTGAAAATGATCACCGGCACCACTCAACCGACCTGCGGCCAGATTCAACTCGAGGGCCGGGTCGCGGCGCTGCTGGAACTGGGCATGGGGTTTCACCCGGACTTCACCGGCCGACAGAACGCAATCATGGCCGGGCAACTGCTGGGCATGCAGGTCGAAGACATCGAAGCGCTGATGCCGGACATCGAACGCTTCGCGGAAATCGGCGAGGCCATCGATCACCCGGTGCGCACCTACTCCAGCGGCATGCAGATGCGCCTGGCCTTCAGCGTCGCCACCGCGCGCCGCCCGGATATTTTGATCGTCGACGAAGCGCTTTCGGTGGGCGATGCCTACTTCCAACACAAGAGCTTCGACCGCATCCGCAGCTTCCGCAAGGCCGGCACCACGCTGTTGATCGTGTCCCACGACCGCTCCGCGATCCAGTCGATCTGCGACTCGGCGATCCTGCTCGAAGGCGGCCACATGGTGATGCACGACAAACCCGAAGCGGTCATGGATTACTACAACGCCCTGCTCGCCGAACGCGAAGGCCAGACCGTGCGCCAGGAACTGCTCGACGGCGGCCAGGTACGCACTGTGTCGGGCACCGGCGAGGCCGGGATCCTCAGCGTGCGCCTGCTCGATGAACGCGGACGCTCCATCGACGCCGCCGAAGTCGGTCAGCCGGTGACACTGGAAGTCGAGGTGGAGATTCGCCAGGACATCGAGCGGCTGGTGCTCGGCTTCATGATCAAGGATCGCCTGGGCCAGGCCATGTACGGCATCAACACCCACCGTCAGAACCAGGCGCTGGAAGACCTGAGTGCGGGTGAACGTATCATCTATCGCTTCGCCTTCGTCATGGGCCTGGGCAAGGGCAATTACTCCGTGGCCCTGAGCCTGTCGCGACTGGACTCGCACCTGGACCGCAACTTCGAATGGCGTGACTACGGTCTGGTGTTCCACGTGATCAACAACCGCCAGGAAGATTTCGTCGGCTGTTCATGGCTGGGCGCCAGCACCTCGATCACCCGCCACGCGGACAGCCTCGCGGAGCGCGCGCCATGACCCGCCTGCTGGTTGAATGCACCCACGTGTTCAAACACCCGAAGGTCAATTCGGGGATTCAGCGGGTGGTGCGCAACGTCATCAAACAGCTGCCGCCGAGCGCCGAAGGGATCGAATGCGTGCCGGTGGTTCTGCTCAAGGGCCAGTTGTACCGAGTGAAGCGTCTGGCGCCGCTGGATTCGCCGCTGTTCAATGCCATCGTCACGTTTGGCGAACGTCTTGAACGGCTGGCTCATCGTTTCTGGCAGCTGCATCAACGGCTGGACACTCGTTGCCGCACAAAACTGGCACGACGCGTGTTGTACGTCGGCTATCGCCTGACCTCGTTCGGTGCATTCGGGCTACCGCTGCGGCTGGTCGGGCTAGTCAATCGCTATCAAATGCCCCAACGCTGCGAGCCGCTGCAACACCAGCCGGGCGATCAACTGGTGCTGCTGGATTCGTCCTGGCATTCCGACTTTTTCCTGCATGCCGAGCGCCTCAAACAGGAAGGTCTGGGCATCGTTGCGGTGATCTACGACCTGATTCCCTTGTCCCACCCGCAGTTCTACGACACGCGGCTGGTCGAGGTGTACAGCGAGTGGTTCGACTGGATCGCCCGCAACGCCGACGGCTTCATGGCCATTTCCGCCACCGTGCGTGATCAGTTGCGTGCAGAAATGCAGCGTCGCCTCGGGTCGGCACAAGTCGGCAAACGCTGGTTCGACTACTTTCACCTCGGTTCGGAGCTGGATCTGCAGAGCGTCGAAGCCGCCGTCGAACCACGTTTGCAACAGCTGTTCGCAACACCGGAGCCGGTGTTCCTGATGGTCAGCACCATCGAGCCGCGCAAGAACCACGACTATCTGCTGGATGCCTTCGACCATGCCTGGGCGAACGGCTCGAAAGCCCGGTTGTGCATTGCCGGGCGCATTGGCTGGAAGTGCGACGCGCTGCTGGCCCGGATCCGCCATCATCCCGAGCTGAACCGACGCCTGTTCATGTTCAACGACTTGAGCGACACCAGCCTCGAACATGCCTACGCCCATGCCAGCGCGCTGGTGTTTCCCTCGTTCGTCGAAGGTTTCGGCCTGCCGCTGGTGGAAGCCATGCAGCGCGGGCTGCCGGCGATGGGCAGCGACATCCCGGTGTTTCGCGAGATCGGCGGTGAGTTCATGGCCTATTTCGACCTGCAGTCGCCGCAAAGCCTCGCCGATCTGGTGCAGAGCTTTGAGCGCAGCGGCCGATTCCCCGCCGCCCGCGATGTCAGCGACTGGCATTGGATCGGCTGGCGGGAAGCCAGCGCGCAACTGGCCGAGCGTACCGCGCGCCATGTGCTGGAGGCACCTCAGGTGTCAGCGAGGCAACATGCGCATAGCCCTTAACGCCCGCATCCTCCAGGCACCGCGCACCGGCATCGGCCATTACGTGGCCGAACTGGTGAATGCCTTGCACACTGAAACCGATATCGAGGTGGCGCTGTTCCATGGCTGGGGCTGGAGTGCGCAACTGCCGGAAGCGGCGATGCCCGGTTATTCGCGCCTGACGCCGCTGCTGCGGCAGATCCCCGGGGCCTATCAGGCGCGCCGCTGGCTTGAACAGAAACGCTTCGATCAGGGCCCGGCGCAACCGGTCGATCTGTACCACGAACCGAGTCTGTGGCCGCTGGCCTTCGATGGCCCGACCGTGATTACCCTGCACGATCTCACGCACCTGCATTTCCCCGAGACCCAGCCACCGGCGCGGCTGCGGGAAATCGAGCGCCGGCTCGCCGAAGGCGTACGCCAGGCGCGGATCATTCTGACCGACTCGCAAGCCATCGCTGACGAGGCCCGGGAGTATTTCGGACTGCCTGCCGAGCGCTTCGTGGTCGCGCCGCTGGGTGTCGCCGAGCGTTTCAGGCCGCGCGATCCACAAGCCATCGATGCGGTGCTCAAGGCCCATGCGGTCGAGTACCGGGAGTACTTTCTCTGCGTCGGCACCCTGGAGCCGCGCAAGAACCTGAATCTGGCCCTGCGCGCCCACGCGCTGTTGCCAGATCGGGTGCGCCAGCGTTTCCCGCTGTTGATCGTCGGCATGGCCGGCTGGCAGCGCGACCAGTTCAGTGATGAATTGCGACAGGCACTGGCTAGCGGGCACGTGTGCCTGCTCGGCTACCTGCCCGATGAGCAAGTCGCGCAATTGCTGGCCGGCGCCCGGGCGCTGATTTTTCCGTCGCTGTATGAAGGTTTCGGCCTGCCGGTGCTGGAAGCGATGGCCAGCGGCACGCCAGTGGTAATCACCCGCTCTTCGGCCATGCCGGAAGTGGCGGGCGACGCCGGCAACTATATTGAAGCTGACGATGCAGACGGCTTGCGTGATGCGATGAGCCGACTGATCGATGATCAAGCGCACTGGCAGGCATGCCGGGAAGCCGGATTGCAGCAGGCACGGCTTTTTTCCTGGAAGCGTTGCGCGCAGGCCACGGCCGGCGCCTACCACCAGGCCATGGGAGGTTGAATGCGAGTTCTTCATTTCTTCAAGACGTACCTGCCTGACTCGGTCGGCGGTATCGAGCAAGTGATCTTTCAACTCTGCGAAAGTGGCGCCCAACACGGCATCGAAGGCCAGGTGCTGACCCTCAGCGCCAATCCAGAACCTGCGGTGGTGCGTCTCGGCCAGCATGAAGTGCATCGGGCCAAACTGGATATCCAGTTCGCCTCCACGGGTTTTTCCTGGAGCGTGTTCAAGCAGTTTCGTGAACTGGCCGCCGAAGCCGACGTAATCAACTACCACTTCCCGTGGCCGTTCATGGATCTGGTGCATTTCGCCAGCGGCGTGAACAAACCGACGGTGGTGACCTATCACTCGGACATCATTCGCCAGAAGCACCTGCTCAAACTCTATCGCCCGCTGATGAACCGCTTTCTCGCCAGCGCCGACCGGATCGTCGCGGCTTCGCCGAACTATCTGCACACCAGCGACGTGTTGCAGCAATTCCAGGACAAGACTCGCGTCATCCCCTACGGCTTGAACAAGGCCGGTTATCCACAGCCCGACATCGAGCGCATGAATCGCTGGCGGCAGCAGCTTGGGGACAAGTTTTTCCTGTTCGTCGGGGTGATGCGCTATTACAAAGGCCTGCACATCCTGCTCGAAGCCTTGAAAGACGTGGACTATCCGGTGGTGATCGTCGGCGCCGGCCCGCTGGAGCAGGAACTGCACGCCCAGGCCGCGGCCCTGGGTCTGCGCAACATTCATTTCCTCGGGCGGCTGAGCGATGAAGACAAGGTCGCCCTGCTGCAACTGAGCTACGCCATCGTCTTCCCATCGCACCTGCGCTCGGAAGCGTTCGGCATTTCGCTGCTCGAAGGCGCGATGTACGGCAAACCGATGATCTCCAGCGAGATCGGCACCGGCACCAGCTACATCAACATCCACAACGAAACCGGACTGGTGGTGCCACCGAGTCATCCACCGGCATTTCGCGAAGCGATGCGCACCCTGTGGGAAAACCCGGCCCACGCCGCCGAAATGGGCCTCAAGGCTGAGGCCCGCTACCGGCAGTTATTCACAGCCGATGAAATGGGCCGCAAATGGACCGAGCTGTATCAGGAGCTGCTGGAGGAAAAGGCGTTGTCCTACGCCTGATCCGTTACAGATCCAGCACCAGCGGCTGGGCACTCTGCGCCGGCACCGCGCAGCAAATCAGCACCTGCCCCTCCTCCGGCACTTCTGCCGGAGGCTGTGGATAATTCACCGCGCCGCTGATCAGCCGCGTCCTGCAGGTGCCGCACGAACCACCGCGACAACTGAATTCCGGCCGCAGGCCGCGGCTTTCCGCCAGCTCCAGCAGACTGCCGCCGTCGGGCTGCCAGCGCGCTTCCTTGGCTGAACGGTTGAACACCACCGATACTGACGTGGTCGCGGCCGGCGGTTGTTCCATCACGATCGCATCCGGATCGGGTTGACGCTTGAGGGTCGAAGGACCAAAGGTTTCTGCGTGGATCTGCCCGTCCCGCACATCCAGTTCGCGCAAGATGTCATAAATACCTTGGGTAAAACCGCCGGGACCGCAGAGCACGAAGTCGACCTGATCGAAGTCCTCGTCGGTCAGCAGATTGCGCAACAGATCGCCATCGATACGGCCACGCAGGTCGAAGTCTTTTCCTTCGACCAGATCGTCTTCCGGCTGACTTAGCACTCGCAACACCTTCACGGCATCACCGGCATCCTCCAGCAACCGATCCACCTCCGCGCGAAACGGCTGGTCGGCGAGGCTGCGGGAACTCTGAACAAACAGGGTCGGACGAATCCGCCGGGTCCGCAGGCCCTGATACACCACCTCACGCAGCATCGACAGCAGCGGCGTGATGCCGACTCCGGCCGCCAACAACACCAGTGGACGGCGCTCCAGCGCCTCGACCGTGAAATGCCCTTGAGGCAAGCGCGCCTCCAGCACATCGCCTACGCGAATCTGCTCATGCAGGTGCGTCGACACCCGGCCTTCGCGTTTCACGCTGATCCGGAAGAAATCATCCGACGGCGCGCCGGACAGGCTGTAGGTACGGATGTGCACCTCGCCATCGAGGGTGAACCGCAGCGGCAGATGCTGCCCGGCGAGAAACACCGGCAGTCCTGCGCCATCGTCCGGCTCCAGATAAATCGAGCGGATGTGACGGCTTTCCATTTCGACTTTTGCCACGCGCAATGGCCGCCAGCTGTCCCCCAATGCCTTGGCCTGCAACCGTGCATCGGCCTGGGCCCAGTTACCGGTCAGCAGGCTGGTGGGTGACATGCCGTCGAAGCGCCAGCGAAGAGCCAGCGCTGCCGGACGCCGAACCAGTTTCTCCACCTCAAACGTCCACAGGCGTTCGGCGCCCTGGAAGGCCTCGATCTGCGGCGCCTCGAGAATGATCTCGGTGCGACCGCTGAGCTGCAACACATCACCTGTGGAAAAGTCGATGAACAGCAAGCCGGCCAAGGGATTGAGCAGCAGATTGCCCAGCGTGTTGAAGTGCAGGTTGCCGGCAAAATCAGGGATCGTCAGGCGATTACCCTCGATCCGCACAAAACCGGGCTGACCGCCGCGGTGGGAAACATCCACCGAACGCTCGCCGTCGACATCAACGTAACTGGCGACAAAGAAAGTGTCGGCGCTTTCGATCAGCGCAATGGCGGCGTCATCGAGGCTGTCACGGTGTTCGGCTTTGCGGGTCTGCGGATCGGTCAGCGGCACCCGCTGAAACTGACGCAATTGAATGTATTGCGGGCAGTTGCCGAACGATTGATCCACCGTCAGACCGAACCCGTTCGCGTCAAGATTATCGATGTGGCCATTGAGCCGATTGCGCCGGCGGGTGTGCAGTTCGATACCAAGCAGACCAATGGCGGCGCCGGCTTGTAACTGCGCCGGGTCATCGGCAGCCGGCAGACTGGCGAACTGCAGTTGCGTCGGCTCGGGAGAGTGAGCAAAGCCCGGCTCCCCCTCCAGCACACTGGCCCAGGGTCGACCTTCGGCATCCACCGCGCCGTACAGCATGAAAGGCAATTGCTCATAGAACTGGCGGTGTTGATCCGGCATCCAGGTGCGAATCACCTTACGCCCGAATTCCGCCATGCGCTCGGCAACGCCGACATGGGCCTGTAACTGTTGCTCGCCAGCGTGCCACGGTGAACGTTCCATCACGGTCTCTCCCCTGCGCCGTCGGCGCAGATTGAATGTCAGACGGTGGTTTGCAGGCCGGCAATGGTGCGCGGCATGCCGACAAAACCGGGCAGCGCCTCGATGCGCGAAAGCCAGGCGCGAACGTTAGCGTAGTCGTCCAGCGACACATTGCCTTCCGGTGCGTGGGCAATGTAGCTGTAGGCCGCCACGTCAGCGATGGTCGGCTCAGTACCCGCCAAATACGGGGTTTTGCCCAGTTCCAGGTCCATCACCTTGAGAAAGTTGTGCGCACGGGTGATGACTTCCTCGGCGTTGAACTTCGCCCCGAACACCGTGATCAGGCGGGCGGCCGCAGGGCCGAAAGCAATCGGCCCGGCGGCAGCGGACAACCAGCGCTGCACATGCGCGGCGCCGACCGGATCGCTCGGCAGCCAGCGGCCGTTGCCGTATTTCTGTGCCAGGTAGACGAGAATCGCGTTGGAGTCGGCCAGTACCACGCCATTGTCATCAATGGCCGGAACCTGACCAAAGCTGTTGATAGCCAGGTATGGCGCCTGTTTATGTTCGCCCTTGGCCAGATCGACGAAGATCAGTTCGGTCGGCAGTTGCAACAGTGACAACATCAGTTCGACGCGATGGGCGTGGCCGGAACGCGGGAAGTTGTAGAGTTTGATCGCTTGCATGGTCGACTCCGCTGGATGATGGCGCCGTTCAGGGTGGACGGCGGCCGTGGGAGCCATCTTCCACCTATCGTGAAAACAACAGAATCACCAGCAAACGCAATCCATTATTTCTCTGGATGAAATAACGCGGCGTTTTTCAGCGCCGGATGCTCACGCAATGCGTTCACCATGAAATCGACAAAACTGCGCACCCGCGCCGGCGCCTTGCGTCCGCCCTGATACACCACATGGATCGGCAACGCAGGCAGTTCGAACTCGGCGAGGACGATTTCCAGTTCGCCGGAGGCGACCTTGCTGGCCACCTGATAAGACAGCACCCGGGTCAGTCCCAGGCCCAGCGACGCCGCCGTGATTGCAGCCTGATTGGCCGTGACCACCAGACGCGGTTCCGGTTTTACCCCGATGAGTTCACCGTGTTCCATAAATGGCCAGCTACGCTGCTGGCCGATGGCCGAAGTCGCCACCACCGGCGCCCCGGCCAATGCCTGTGGATGGGCAGGCCGACCATGGACCGCGAAGTATTCCGGCGAGCCGCAAATCACCCGTCGTACCTCACCTACACGGATCGCATGCTGATTGCTGTCCGGCAACTCACCGATGCGCACCGCGACGTCGATGCCCTCCTCGACCATGCTTACTACCCGGTCGAGCAACAGGGCGTTGATGGAAACGTCCGGGTATTGCGTCAGATAACGCGCCATCACCGGCGTGACAAACAGCTCGCCGAATAAAACAGGCGCCGTCACCGTCAACTGCCCACGGGGCTGGGTATGACTGCCGGCAGCGGAGTCCTCCGCTTCCTGCATCTCGGCGAGAATCCTCCGACAGTCTTCCAGGAAACGCAGACCGGCTTCGCTCAAATGCACGCTGCGGGTGGTACGGATCAACAACTGCGTGCCGATCCGCTGCTCCAGCGCCGCCACCGCCCGGGTCACGCTCGCCGCCGACAGACCCAGACGCCGCGCCGCAGCGGAAAAACCCTGTTCCTGGGCGACGATGGCGAAAACCTGCATTTCCTGGAAGCGATCCACTTTTCAACTCCTAAACCGCGGCGTTCATCCGCTGATGCAAGTCAGGGAATAACAGTTGAGCAAACCAGATCGGCAAACCCGGATAGAGATCACGTGCCTTGGGTGTCGCACTCTGAACCAGACCCAGTTGTACGAGACTTCTCAATTGATCCGTTGCCACCCGATCGGACAATCCCGTGAAGATTTTGAAATCCGCGCGGCTCAACGTGCCCTGCGTCAGCAGAACATGCAAAGCACGGGCTGTTTCCAGCTTGATTCCCTCTCGCTTGATCCGCTCGTCCCAAGCAAAAATGGTATGCAACCTTTCGCGCATATTGGAGATGTTCAACGCCTGCTCTGTATAACGCATCTGGTCGAGACAGGTTTCCAGCATGAAACCGACAAATTCGAACAAACCGGCCTGCGTCAGTTGACCACGACCATCCAGATCCCCACGACGCGGCTTGTCGGCGTTGGCCAGCCGGGCGTAATAGGACGCCTGCTGTCGAGCAAGCCCGCGGGATAAGGACCAGAGCGGCGAAACCAGCCCAAGTTTCTGCAACTGGAGATGCGTCACCAGCCTGACTGTTCGTCCATTTCCGTCAACGAAAGGATGCACCCAGGCCAATCGATGGTGATAAGCCATGACGGCAAGCAGTCGACTCCGAGCGTCCGGCAAACGACCGTATACCTGCTGCATCCGGTTAAGCATGGGCGATACAGATTGGCAGGAGGGGGCCGCGTGATTGCCGACAAGCACTTCCTGACTCGCCACATCCCGCAGTTGACCAGGCACCAGTTGACTCCCGTCACTCAGGCTCAGTTGCTCGTCGCAAGCACCGAGAAAAAGACGCTTGTGCAGGCGCGTAACGAATGCCGGACTGAACAGGGTTTCCCATGACAGGTCCTTATGCATAGTCAGTGCTCGTTCAAATGCCTGCTGTGTGCCGATGTGCGTCATAGCCAGCTCTGTGAGCTCTTTGCGGTGACGTTTTGGAGCTGTCGGGGCAAGCGTCACTGGCTCCGTGAACTGGCCTTCTATCAGGTTGCTGTAAAAACTGCTGGTGACACGCAGTAGGCCGCCGACGCGTTGCAGCATGGGGGGAGAAACCATGGCGCTGAGTTTTCCCGCCTGAAAGGGCACTTGCTCGGCCAGTTGCAATATTTCGCTGGGAAATACAGGCATGAGCGGCTCGAGCCAATGGTTTCCCAAGACAGATTCAGCACTCATCAAACCTCCAGAATCGCGGATTTTTTTGCGAATTCAAGATTACGCTCAAAGCCTTTAATTACCTAGCCTTGAGTAATGTAGGAGATTTCATTAATGGGTGTAGTTAGCGGATTTTTTTTCCGGATTTTCTGTAGGAATTGCTGCGGTGTATCTGTGTTCTGCACAAGAGCGCGAATAATTCGCGCTCTTGTGCAGCCCATCACTCCACCGTCACCGATTTCGCCAGGTTGCGCGGCTGATCCACGTCCGTGCCCTTGAGCACCGCAACGTAGTACGACAGTAGTTGCAGCGGAATGGTGTAGAGGATCGGCGACAGGATGTCGTGGATGTGCGGCATCTGCACCACGTGTGTGCCTTCGCCATTGGTCATCCCGGCTTTTTCGTCGGCGAACACGATCAGTTCGCCACCGCGGGCGCGGACTTCCTGCAGGTTGGACTTCAGCTTCTCCAGCAGTTCGTTGTTCGGCGCGACGGTCACCACCGGCATGTCGTTATCCACAAGCGCCAGCGGGCCGTGTTTCAGCTCGCCAGCTGGATAGGCTTCGGCGTGGATGTATGAGATTTCCTTGAGCTTCAAGGCCCCTTCCATCGCCACCGGAAATTGCGCGCCACGGCCCAGGAACAGGGTGTGGTTCTTCTCGGCGAACAGCTCTGCGATTTTTTCCACCGTGCTGTCCATCGCCAGCGCTTCGCCCAGACGAGTTGGCAGACGACGCAGTTCTTCGACCAGCGTGGCTTCAACGCCTTTGCCCAATGTACCGCGCACCTGGCCCAGAGACAGGGTCAGCAGCAGCAGACCGACCAGTTGCGTAGTGAAGGCCTTGGTCGAGGCCACGCCGATTTCACGACCAGCCTGGGTCAGCAGGGTCAGGTCGGATTCGCGCACCAGCGAACTGATGCCGACGTTGCAGATCGCCAGACTGGCGAGGAAGCCCAGTTCCTTGGCGTTGCGCAGGGCGGCCAGGGTGTCGGCGGTTTCGCCGGACTGGGAGATGGTGACGAACAGGGTGTCCGGCTGCACCACCACCTTGCGGTAGCGGAATTCACTGGCGACCTCGACCTGGCACGGAATCCCGGCCAGCTCTTCGAGCCAGTAACGGGCAACCATGCCGGCGTGATAGCTGGTACCACACGCCACGATCTGTACGTTGCGCACTTTGGCGAACAGTTCAGCAGCTTGTGGACCGAAAGCCTGCACCAGCACCTGATTCGCACTCAATCGGCCTTCCAGAGTGCGCTGCACCACGGACGGCTGCTCGTGGATTTCCTTGAGCATGTAATGACGGAACTCGCCTTTGTCGGCGGCTTCCGCACCATCCGTGTATTGCACGGTCTGGCGCTCGACGGCTTTGCCGGTCACGTCCCAGATCTGCACCTTGTCCCGCTGGATTTCGGCGATATCGCCCTCTTCCAGGTACATGAAACGGTCGGTGACCTGACGCAGGGCCAGTTGATCGGAAGCGAGGAAGTTTTCGCCCAGGCCCAGACCGATCACCAGCGGGCTGCCGCTGCGAGCAGCAACCAGTCGATCCGGTTGCTTTGCGTGGATAACCGCCAGACCGTAAGCGCCATGCAGCTCCTTGACCGCAGCCTTCAGAGCGTCCGACAGGTCCGGTAAGGTCTTGAGTTTTTCAGTCAGCAGGTGAGCGATGACTTCGGTGTCGGTATCGGAACTGAACACGTAGCCCAGCGCCTTGAGTTGTTCACGCAGCGCCTCATGGTTTTCGATGATGCCGTTGTGCACGACAGCGACGTCACCGGAGAAATGCGGGTGAGCATTGCGCTCGCTCGGCGCACCATGGGTGGCCCAGCGGGTGTGGGCAATACCGAGACGGCCAACCAGCGGATGTTCGGCCAGCGCCGCGTCGAGTTCGCTGACTTTGCCGACACGACGAGTGCGTTCCAGAGCGCCGTCATTGGTGTACACCGCAACACCGGCACTGTCATAGCCCCTGTATTCGAGGCGTTTGAGGCCTTCGACCAGAATGGCGGTGATATTACGTTCAGCTACCGCGCCGACAATTCCACACATGCTTATTTCTCCTGACTGACAGTCGCGCAAATCAAGTTGATACCGCGAGCCTGAATCTGATCGCGCGCATCCAGGGGCAGGCGATCATCGGTAATTAGGGTATGGACGCTGCTCCATGGCAGCTCCAGGTTCGGAATCTTGCGGCCGATCTTGTCGGCCTCGACCATCACGATCACTTCCCGCGCCACTTCCGCCATCACCCGGCTGAGGCCGAGCAATTCATTGAAGGTGGTGGTGCCACGCACCAGGTCGATGCCATCGGCACCGATAAACAACTGGTCGAAGTCGTAAGAGCGTAGTACCTGCTCGGCGACCTGGCCCTGAAAGGATTCCGAGTGCGGATCCCAGGTGCCACCGGTCATCAGCAGCACAGGCTCGTGCTCGAGTTCACTCAGGGCGTTGGCCACGTGCAGGGAGTTGGTCATGACCACCAGGCCTGGCTGCTGGCCGAGTTCGGGAATCATCGCGGCGGTGGTGCTGCCGCTGTCGATGATGATGCGGGCGTGCTCGCGGATGCGTGTGACGGCGGCGCGGGCAATCGCCTGTTTGTATTTGGAAACGTTTTGACTGACGTCCGCCACCAGTTCCTGGGGCATGGTGATCGCGCCACCATAGCGACGCAGCAGCAAGCCATGACTTTCCAGGGCGGCGAGATCCTTGCGAATCGTAACTTCCGAAGTTTCGAAGCGCTTGGCCAGTTCATCCACACTCACTTCGCCCTGCTCATTGAGTAAAGACAGAATGTTGTGACGGCGCTGAGGTGTGTTGCGTTTCGACATGGCTAATTAAGTTTCGATTCGAAAGATAACGGAAGCAATCAAAACCTATCAGCTGCGAATCGTCAAGTCGGTGCCCAAAAAAAGACCGCTGGCAGCGGTCTTTTTTAATTTGAGCATTGTAGATAACTCAGCTCTTCTTGATCTTCTCAGGCCGCTTCCAGCCATCGATGTTCTTCTGCCGCGCCCGGCCAACAGCCAATTGCGCGTTATCCACATTCTGAGTGATGGTCGAGCCGGCTGCAGTAGTTGCACCGGCAGAGATATCCACAGGCGCCACCAGCGAGTTGTTGGAACCGATGAACACATCCTCGCCCAACACGGTTTTCCACTTGTTGGCGCCATCGTAGTTGCAAGTGATGGTGCCGGCGCCGATGTTGGTGCGTGCACCGATCTCGGCATCGCCCAGGTAAGTCAGGTGCCCGGCCTTGGCGCCCTCGCCCATGCGCGCGTTTTTCAGTTCGACGAAGTTACCCACATGGGCGCGGGCCTCCAGCACAGTGCCCGGACGCAGACGGGCAAACGGGCCGGCATCGCTGCCTTCGCCCAGCACCGCGCCTTCGATATGGCTGTTGGCCTTGACCACCACGCCTTTGCGCAGGGTGCTGTCCTTGATCACGCAGTTCGGGCCGATGATCACATCGTCCTCTATGACAACCTTGCCTTCGAGAATCACGTTGATGTCGATCAGCACATCGCGACCGACGGTCACTTCGCCTCGCACATCGAAACGGGCCGGATCGCGCAGGGTGACACCCTGAGCCATCAGGCGACGACCGGCGCGCAGCTGGTAATGACGCTCCAGCTCGGAGAGCTGTTTGCGATCATTGGCGCCCTGCACTTCCATCGGATCGTGAGGTTGTTCGGTGGCGACGGTCAGGCCATCGCTGACCGCCATCTCGATCACGTCGGTCAGGTAGTACTCGCCCTGAGCGTTGTTGTTCGACAGGCGACTCATCCAGTCCGCCAGACGATTGGCCGGCACTGCCAGGATGCCGGTGTTGCCTTCAGTGATCGCCCGTTGCGCTTCGCTGGCGTCCTTGTGTTCGACGATGGCGGCAACCTTGCCGTCGGCATCGCGCACGATGCGGCCATAACCGGTCGGATCGTCCAGCTCGACGGTGAGCAAGCCCATCTGCCCGGGTACAACGTGCTTGAGCAGACGTTGCAGGGTCTCGACTTCGATCAACGGCACATCGCCGTAGAGAATCAGTACGGTATCGGCGGTGATGAAAGGAACAGCCTGGGCCGTGGCGTGGCCGGTGCCCAGCTGCTTGTCCTGCAATACGAAATTCAGATCGTCAGCGGCCAGACGCTCGCGCACTACATCGGCGCCGTGGCCGATGACGACATGAATGCGCTGTGGATCAAGTTGACGGGCGCTGTGGATAACATGGCCAAGCATGGAATCGCCGGCAATCGGATGCAGCACTTTTGGCAGCGCGGAACGCATGCGGGTGCCTTGACCGGCCGCGAGGATAACGATTTCAAGAGACATGACTGGCTACCAATCCTGGGTGGTCAGCAACTGCGACCGGGTTTCGGGAATTCTGAAAAGAAAAAAGGGTAGCCGAGGCTACCCTTTTTTATCAATCGCACAACAAGTGGCTGACGGATTAACCGCCAAACTTCTTGCGGATCTGCTGGACGGTGCGCAGCTGAGCTGCAGCCTCGGCCAGACGTGCGGACGCAGCTCCGTAGTCGAAATCTGCGCTCTTCTCATGCAGAGCAGCTTCGGCAGCCTTGAGAGCTGCTTGAGCCTGAGCTTCATCCAGGTCGGCGGCACGTTGCACGGTATCGGCAAGCACCTTGACCATGTTCGGCTGAACCTCGAGGAAACCACCGGAGATGTAGAACACCTCGGCTTCCCCGCCTTGCTTGATCAGGCGGATCGGACCTGGCTTCAGATTAGTGATCAGCGGCGCGTGGCCCAGAGCGATACCAAGATCACCCAGAGCACCGTGCGCAATCACCATCTCGACCAGGCCGGAAAAGATTTCTCCTTCCGCGCTGACGATGTCGCAATGGACTGTCATAGCCATCTGATTGCCTCAACCTAAATTAGCGCCCGTTGCCGGGCGCCTGGATTACAGTTTCTTGGCTTTCTCGATCGCTTCTTCGATGCCGCCGACCATGTAGAACGCTTGTTCTGGCAGGTGGTCGTAGTCACCGTTGAGGATGCCTTTGAAGCCAGCAATGGTGTCTTTCAGGGAAACGTATTTACCCGAAGCACCGGTGAAGACTTCAGCCACGAAGAACGGCTGCGACAAGAAGCGCTGGATCTTACGAGCACGGTTTACCAACTGCTTGTCGGCTTCCGACAGCTCGTCCATACCCAGGATCGCGATGATGTCCTTCAGCTCTTTGTAACGCTGCAGCACGTACTGAACACCACGAGCGGTCTCGTAGTGATCATTGCCGATCACGTTCGGGTCCAGCTGACGCGAAGTCGAGTCCAGTGGGTCTACCGCCGGGTAGATACCCAGGGAAGCGATGTCACGGGACAGAACGACGGTGGCGTCCAGGTGAGCAAACGTGGTCGCTGGCGACGGGTCAGTCAAGTCGTCCGCTGGTACGTATACGGCCTGGATCGAAGTAATCGAACCTTGCTTGGTCGAAGTGATGCGCTCTTGCAGCACGCCCATCTCTTCAGCCAGGGTCGGCTGGTAACCTACTGCCGAAGGCATACGGCCCAGCAGTGCGGATACTTCGGTACCGGCCAGGGTGTAACGATAGATGTTGTCGACGAACAGCAGAACGTCGTTACCTTCGTCACGGAACTTCTCGGCCATGGTCAGACCGGTCAGCGCTACGCGCAGACGGTTTCCCGGTGGCTCGTTCATCTGACCGTAGACCAGGGCTACCTTGTCGAGAACGTTGGAGTCCTTCATCTCGTGGTAGAAGTCGTTACCCTCACGAGTACGCTCACCCACACCGGCGAACACGGAATAACCGCTGTGCTCGATGGCGATGTTACGGATCAGTTCCATCATGTTTACGGTCTTGCCTACACCGGCACCACCGAACAGACCGACTTTACCGCCCTTGGCGAACGGGCAAACCAGGTCGATAACCTTGATGCCAGTTTCCAGCAGCTCGTTGCCACCGGCCTGTTCAGCGAAGGAAGGAGCGGCGCGGTGGATACCCCAGCGCTCTTCTTCGCCGATCGGGCCAGCTTCGTCGATCGGGTTGCCCAGTACGTCCATGATCCGGCCCAGAGTCGCTTTACCGACCGGTACGGAGATGGCTGCGCCAGTGTTGTTGACGTCCAGACCGCGCTTCAAGCCTTCGGTGGAGCCCATCGCAATGGTACGAACCACGCCGTCGCCCAGCTGCTGCTGAACTTCCAGAGTGGTTTCGGCGCCTTGAACCTTCAAGGCGTCGTAGATGCTCGGTACGCTGTCGCGTGGAAATTCCACGTCGATAACGGCGCCGATGATTTGAACGATACGTCCGCTACTCATAGCTGGATCCTCTGAATATTTGAACCGTTAAACCGCGGCAGCGCCGCCGACGATTTCCGAGATCTCTTGGGTGATCGCAGCCTGACGCGCCTTGTTGTAGATCAGCTGCAAATCGCTGATCAAATCACCGGCGTTGTCGGTAGCGTTCTTCATCGCGATCATCCGCGCAGCCTGTTCAGCCGCGTTGTTCTCGACCACCGCCTGGTACACCTGCGACTCCACGTAACGCACCATCAAGCCGTCAAGCAGCTCTTTGGCGTCTGGTTCGTAGAGGTAGTCCCAGTGGTGCTTGAGTTCTTGATCCGGGGTCGCCACCAATGGAATCAACTGCTCCACGGTAGGCTGTTGCGTCATGGTGTTGATGAACTTGTTGGATACCACGGACAGGCGGTCGATACGGCCGTCCAGGTAGGCATCCAGCATCACCTTGACGCTGCCGATCAGATCATTGATCGACGGCTCTTCACCCAGGTGGCTGATAGCTGCAACGACGTTACCGCCGAAGTTGCGGAAAAAGGCCGCACCCTTGCTACCAACGACACACAGATCGATCTCGACGCCGTTTTCGCGGTTTACCGCCATGTCCTTGACCAGGGCCTTGAACAGGTTGGTGTTCAAGCCGCCGCACAGACCACGGTCACTGCTCACCACGACATAACCGACGCGCTTTACTTCGCGATCGATCATGAACGGATGGCGGTATTCCGGGTTGGCGTTGGCCAGATGCCCAATTACCTGGCGGATACGCTCCGCATAAGGACGGCTAGCAGCCATGCGCATTTGTGCCTTGCGCATTTTGCTGACCGCCACTTTTTCCATGGCGCTGGTAATTTTTTGCGTGCTTTTGATGCTCGCAATCTTACTGCGAATCTCTTTTGCGCCTGCCATGTAACACCTATCAGGTTAGCAAGCGGGAGCCTTGCGGCTCCCGCTGCGGCTTACCAGGTTTGGGTGGCCTTGAACTTCTCGATACCAGCCTTCAGGCCAGCGTCGATTTCGTCATTGAAGTCACCTTTAACGTTGATCTTCGCCATCAAATCGGCGTGATCGCGGTTGAAGAAAGCAATCAGCGCTTGTTCGAAGCTGCCAATCTTGGCGATTTCAATGTCAGTCAGGAACCCACGCTCAGCGGCATACAGCGACAGCGACATGTCGGCGATCGACATTGGCGCGTATTGCTTCTGCTTCATCAGCTCGGTAACGCGCTGACCATGCTCAAGTTGCTTGCGGGTCGCTTCGTCCAGGTCAGAAGCGAACTGGGCGAATGCCGCCAGTTCACGGTACTGAGCCAGAGCGGTACGGATACCACCGGACAGCTTCTTGATGATCTTGGTCTGAGCGGCACCACCCACACGGGATACCGAAACACCGGCGTTCACTGCAGGGCGGATGCCCGAGTTGAACATGGCCGATTCCAGGAAGATCTGACCGTCGGTGATGGAAATCACGTTGGTCGGAACGAACGCGGAAACGTCGCCAGCCTGGGTTTCGATGATCGGCAGTGCGGTCAGGGAACCGGTTTTGCCGGTCACTGCGCCGTTGGTGAACTTCTCTACGTACTCTTCCGAAACGCGGGATGCACGCTCCAGCAGACGGGAGTGGAGATAGAACACGTCGCCTGGGTAAGCTTCACGGCCTGGTGGACGGCGCAGCAGCAGGGAAATCTGGCGGTAAGCCACTGCTTGCTTGGACAGATCGTCATAGACGATCAGCGCGTCTTCACCGCGGTCGCGGAAGAATTCACCCATGGTGCAACCGGAGTACGGAGCCAGGAATTGCAGTGCTGCAGATTCCGAGGCGCTCGCTGCAACGATGATGGTGTTAGCCAGTGCACCGTTTTCTTCCAGCTTGCGAACCACGTTGGCGATGGTCGATTGCTTCTGACCGATTGCCACGTAGACGCAGAAAATGCCGCTGTCTTTCTGGTTGATGATCGCGTCGATCGCCAGAGCGGTTTTACCGATCTGACGGTCACCGATGATCAGCTCACGCTGGCCACGGCCGACAGGGATCATGGCATCGACAGCCTTGTAGCCAGTCTGTACAGGCTGGTCTACCGACTTACGCCAGATCACGCCCGGAGCAACTTTCTCGACCGCGTCGGTCTCGGTGTTGCCCAGTGGACCTTTGCCGTCAACAGGGTTACCCAGTGCGTCGACAACGCGACCCAGCAGTTCCTTACCAACCGGAACTTCGAGGATGCGGCCGGTGCACTTGGCGCTCATGCCTTCAGCCAGACTGGTGTACGCGCCCAGTACAACGGCACCTACGGAGTCTTGCTCCAGGTTGAGGGCCATACCGTAGACGCCGCCCGGAAACTCGATCATCTCGCCGTACATGACGTCGGCCAGACCGTGAATCCGCACGATACCGTCAGATACGCTGACGACAGTGCCTTCGTTACGGGCTTGGGAGGTCACATCGAGCTTTTCGATGCGGCCCTTGATAATTTCACTTATTTCGGAAGGATTGAGTTGCTGCATTGCTCTGCTGCCCCTTCAAACTCAAGATTTCAATGCTTCGGCAAGTTTCGCGATTTTGCCGCGAATCGAGCCATCGATAACCAGGTCGCCGGCGCGGATGACCACACCCCCGATAAGGGAGCTGTCTTCCTCGACTTGCAGGCGCACTTCCCGGTTGAGTCGTGCACTGAGAACCTTGGCGAGTTTGTCTTGCTGTTCTTGGTTCAATGCAAAAGCACTGGTCACTTCAACGTCTACCGATTTCTCTTGCTCGGCCTTGTACAGGTCGAAAAGAGCGGCGATCTCCGGCAGAAGCGGGAGACGGTCGTTTTCGGCAACGACATTGATGAAGTTCTGTGCCTTGGCATCAAACTTGTCGCCGCACACGTCAATGAACGTGGCGGCCTTTTCTGCGCTCGTCAGTCGCGGGGCCTTGAGCACGCGCTGCATGGTGTCGTCTTGCGACACCGCTGCTGCCAGGCCGAGCATGGCTGACCAATTGGCCAGTTGCTGGTGGGCCTGAGCGTGCTCGAAGGCCGCCTTAGCGTAAGGTCGGGCCAACGTGGTCAGTTCTGCCATGATCGCCCTCGCTTAGATTTCAGCAGCCAGTTGGTTAACCAGCTCTGCGTGCGCGTTTTGATCGATTGTGGCACCCAGGATCTTCTCGGCGCCGCCGACAGCCAGCAAGCCCACTTGGGCGCGCAGCTTGTCTTTGACACTGTTCAGTTCCTGTTCGATCTCGGCTTGAGCCTGAACCTTCACACGGTCAGCGTCGACGCGGGCCTTTTCAACGGCCTCTTCGACAATCTGGTTACCGCGTTTCTTGGCTTGCTCGATGATTTCAGCTGCCTGAGCTTTCGCTTCGCGCAGTTGCTGACCCGCTTTCTCTTGGGCCAACTCCAGGTCGCGAGCTGCACGGCTGGCAGCGTCCAGACCATCAGCGATCTTCTTTTGACGTTCGTGCAGAGCTGCGATGACCGGAGGCCATACGAACTTCATGCAGAACAGTACAAAAATCAGGAACGCAACGGACTGGCCAATCAGGGTCGCATTAATGTTCACGCCAACACCTCGCAGTTACGTTGTCCATCACACCAAATCACTCGGAGATCCGAATGATTAGCCAGCGATCTGACCAACGAACGGGTTCGCAAAGGTGAAGAACAGAGCGATACCAACACCGATCATGGTTACGGCGTCGAGCAGACCGGCAACGATGAACATTTTAACTTGCAGCATTGGAACCATTTCTGGCTGACGCGCTGCGCCTTCCAGGAACTTGCCGCCCAGCAGGCCGAAACCAATTGCGGTACCCAGTGCGCCCAGGCCGATCAACAGTGCAACAGCGATAGCGGTTAGACCAACTACAGTTTCCATCTTTCCTCCCGACTTTTACGTCGTATGGTTTAGGTTTTTTAGATTAAAGCGGTAAAACAAATCGTTTCATGGTGCCCCGTGAGGAGCCCCTTCCCGTTTGACCGGGAAGGACATCAGACTAGTCGAGACTGGTCTTAATGGTTTTCTTCGTGCGCCATCGACAGGTAGACGATGGTCAGCATCATGAAGATGAACGCCTGCAGGGTGATGATCAGGATGTGGAACACAGCCCACGCCCACTGCAGGACAACGCCCAGGCCGCTGAGCCAGAGCAGGCCGCTGCCGAACATCACAGCGATCAGGATGAACACCAGCTCGCCGGCATACATGTTGCCGAACAGACGCAGAGCCAGAGAGATCGGTTTGGCGATCAGGGTCACGAATTCCAGCAGGAAGTTCACCGGGATCAGCAGGGCCTGAACGAAGATGTTCTTGCTGCCGAACGGGTGCAGGGTCAGTTCGCCGATGAAACCGCCGATGCCCTTGACCTTGATGCTATAGAAAATGATCAGTGCGAAAACCGAGAACGCCATGCCCAGGGTCGCGTTCGGGTCGGTAGTCGACACGGCACGGAACGGGATGTGGTGGTCGCCGGAGATCAGGATGGCCAGCTGAGGAATCCAGTCGACCGGTACCAGGTCGACGGCGTTCATCAGGAACACCCAGACGAAGATGGTCAGTGCCAGCGGTGCGATCACCGGGCTACGGCCATGGAAGCTGTCTTTCACGCTGCCATCGACGAATTCGACCAGGACTTCAACGAAGTTCTGCAGTGCACCCGGCTGACCGGAAGTCGCCTTCTTGGCCGCCATGCGGAAAAGAATGACGAAGATCAGACCCAGCGCGACCGACCAGCCGAGGGTATCGACGTGGAAAGCCCAGAAGCCCATTTCCTTGGCTTCTGCTGCGGTGTGGGCAAAGCCCCAGCCGCCGTTGGGTAGCTGACCGAAGGTCAGGTTCTGCAAGTGGTGCTGGATATAGCCCGAAGCGGTTGTTTCTGCCATGGTTGCCTCAAACGCCCTAAGGTCTCGAAAGTCTTGTTCTCATCAGCAGGGGAGCGAACCAGCTGACCGACTGAGTCAGCACGAAGGCGCCGAATACAGCGATCGGCGCCAGTGGCTTCACACCTGCAAACACCAGTGCAAACAGCACTGCCGTCAAAATCAGTTTGCCTGCCTCGCCGGCATAGAAAGACCGGACGATGGACTGGGCTGCTCGGGCGCCGGAAAACCGAAATGCCTTGTGAGCGAAATAAACATTGGGCAGCAAGGCTATCAGGCCTCCGCAAAGTCCCGAGTATCCGGCAACGACTCCGTGCCATTGCCAGAGCGCCAAAGCGGCAATGAGCAAAATGACAAATTGAGCCATTAACACCGGAAAAACCGCCAGGCGATGGAACGGCAGGCGGTTTGGCTTGCGGGTTTCCATCACTATTGCTCTCCAATGGTCGGCTGCCGAAATTCAATAACTTGGCATAATTTGTGCCGACAAAATGCGCGCAGAGTATAGGGGCGGTTCTGCCCCTATTCAACTGTCAGGTAGTGATTTCCGACTGCGCGCTACAAGAGGAATTGTTTCAGCGGATGTGTGCGAGCACACCTTGAAGCTCATCGAGGGAGTTGTATCCGATCACCAGCTGACCCTTGCCCTTCTTCCCGTGGCGGATCTGCACCGCAGAGCCCAGGCGCTCGGCCAGACGCTGTTCGAGGCGGGCGATATCCGGGTCAGGTTTGGCAGGCTCTACCGGCTCCGGTTTGCCACTCAACCATTGGCGAACCAGTGCCTCAGTTTGGCGCACGGTAAGACCGCGTGCGACAACATGTCGCGCCCCTTCCACCTGCTGATTGTCCGGCAGACCGAGCAATGCACGGGCATGACCCATCTCCAGGTCGCCATGGGACAACATGGTCTTGATGACTTCCGGCAGCGCAATCAGGCGCAACAGGTTGGCCACGGTGACGCGGGACTTACCCACAGCCTCGGCAACCTGTTGCTGAGTGAGCTGGAATTCCTGCTGCAAGCGCTGCAGGGCTACCGCCTCTTCGATCGGGTTCAGGTCTTCGCGCTGGATGTTCTCGATCAGCGCAATGGCGATTGCCGTTTCATCCGGCACATCGCGCACCATCGCCGGGATGGTTTCCTGCCCGGCTTGTTGACTCGCGCGCCAGCGACGCTCGCCGGCAATGATTTCAAAACGACCACCACCAATCGGGCGAACCACGATCGGCTGCATCACGCCCTGGGCCTTGATCGACTGCGCCAGCTCTTCCAGCGCCTGCGGATCCATGTCCCGGCGTGGCTGATACTTGCCGCGCTGCAGCAGGTCCAGCGGCAGGTGCTGCAACTCGCGGCTGTCAGCCTGCGCCGCTTGTTCTTCCAGCGAGCTGACAGTCGGACCGCTCAACAGCGCATCCAGTCCTCGTCCGAGACCTCGTTTCTTGACGGCCATGGGGATTCCTTAAGTTGGCTGGGCAGCGGCGGTGCGTGAATTTTTGCGCTGACGGCGAACCATCTCGCCCGCCAGGGCCAGATAGGCCAGCGCGCCACGCGATTGCTTGTCGTAGGCCAGCGCCGGCATGCCGTAGCTCGGTGCTTCGGCCAGACGAATGTTGCGCGGGATCACCGTGTCGTACAGTTGATCGCCGAAGTGTTCCTTGAGCTGGGCTGAAACGTCGTTCATCAGGCTCAGACGCGGGTCGTACATGGTCCGCAACAGGCCTTCGACTTTCAGGTTCGGGTTCAGCAGTTCAGCGATGCGCTTGATGTTATCCACAAGGTCGCTCAGACCTTCGAGCGCAAAGTACTCGCACTGCATGGGGATAATGACCCCGTCAGCGGCGACCAGTGCGTTCAGCGTGAGCATCGACAGTGACGGCGGGCAGTCGATCAGAATGTAATCGTAGTTCTCGCGGATCGGCGCCAGCGCGCTGCGCAGACGGCTTTCTTTCATCTGCATTTCCAGCAACACCACTTCGGCCGCCGTCAGGTCACGGTTGGCCGGCAGCAGTTGATAGCCGCCATGTTCGGAGTAGTGCATTGCCTGGGCCAGATCGCATTCGCCGATCAGCAGGTCATAGACCGAGTTTTCCAGGCCATGCTTATCCACACCGCTACCCATGGTGGCGTTGCCCTGTGGATCGAGATCGATCAACAGCACCCGGCGCTTGGTCGCGACCAGGGATGCTGCGAGGTTGATGCAGGTGGTGGTCTTGCCCACACCACCCTTCTGGTTCGCTATCGCGAATACCTTAGCCATTCTTGCTTGTGTTCCCAATCATGCCGTGCGGCGCAGTATCAGCAGATGGCGTTGGCCTTGGCAACCGGGTACGGCCAGGGCGTGTTCGCTATCGAGTTTGAAGTCTGCCGGCAATGCTACCAGCTCATCCGCCGGATGGACGCCCTTCATTGCCAGCCAGCGCGTATCGGCGTCGCCGAGGTGGCGAGTCCAGTTGGTGAAGTTCTCCATGCTGCTGAACGCCCGGGAAATGATCCCGTTGAACGGCTGTGCAGGCTGGAAGGCTTCGACGCGACTGTGGATAACTTGCAGGTTATCCAGTTTGAGTTCGAGTTTGACCTGGGTCAGGAAGCGGGTTTTCTTGCCGTTGCTGTCCAGACAGGTCACCTGCGAGTCCGGATACAGGATCGCCAGAGGGATCCCCGGCATTCCGCCGCCGCTGCCGACATCCAGCCAGCGCCCATTTTCGATGAACGACATCACGCTCAGGCTATCGAGCAAATGACGGGAAACCATTTCGTCCGGATCGCGAACGGCAGTCAGGTTGTAGGCCTGGTTCCATTTGATCAACAGGGCCAGATAACCCAGCAGCAGTTCGTGCTGGGTTTCAGTGAGATTGACACCGAGCTCGCGGGCTCCTGTGGATAACTCTTCGGCGTGTTGCGAAGTGACCTTAGAACTCAAGCGCTTTGCTCCAACTGACGGCCCGCGCCGCGTTTTTTCAAATGAATCATCAACAGCGAGATCGCTGCCGGGGTCACACCGGGGATCCGCGAAGCCTGGCCCAGCGTCTCGGGACGCGTGGCACCCAGCTTGCTCTGGATCTCCTTGGAGAGACCGGAAATGTTGGTGTAATCGATATCCACAGGCAGTTTCGTGTCTTCACTGGCACGCAGACGGGCGATTTCGTCCTGTTGGCGATCGATGTAACCGGCGTACTTGGTCTTGATCTCGACCTGTTCGGCGACCTGTGGATCTTCGGCGCCCTGCCCGGTCACTTCGACCAGACCAGCGTAGTCGATTTCCGGACGGCTCAAGAGATTGAGCAAGTTGTATTCGTGAGTCAGCGGCGTGCCGAATTTGTCGGCAATCGCATCGCCCTGCGGGGTGCCCGGGCGAACCCAGGTGCTTTTCAGGCGTTGCTCTTCGATTTCGATGCTTTCGCGTTTCTTGCAGAACGCTGCCCAGCGCGCGTCATCGACCAGGCCCAGTTCGCGACCTTTTTCGGTCAGACGCAGGTCGGCGTTGTCCTCACGCAGGATCAGGCGGTACTCGGCACGGGAAGTGAACATGCGGTACGGCTCTTGGGTACCGAGGGTGATCAGGTCGTCGACCAATACCCCAATGTAGGCTTCGTCGCGACGCGGGCACCAGGCTTCTTTGCCTTTCGCACGCAATGCGGCGTTGGCACCGGCGAGCAACCCCTGGGCACCGGCTTCTTCGTAACCGGTGGTGCCGTTGATCTGGCCAGCGAAGAACAGACCGCCGATCACCTTGGTTTCCAGGCTGTACTTCAGGTCGCGCGGATCGAAATAGTCGTACTCGATCGCATAACCCGGACGCACGATGTGCGCATTTTCCATGCCGCGGATCGATTGCACGATCTGCAATTGCACGTCGAACGGCAAGCTTGTGGATATCCCGTTCGGATAAAGCTCATGGGTGGTCAGGCCTTCCGGCTCGATGAACACCTGATGGCTTTCCTTGTCGGCAAATCGGTGAATCTTGTCTTCGATCGACGGGCAATAACGCGGACCAATGCCTTCGATTTCGCCTGCAGCGGAATACATCGGCGAGCGATCGAGGTTCGCGGCAATGATTTCGTGGGTGCGGGCGTTGGTGTGGGTAATCCAGCAACTGACTTGCCGTGGATGTTGTTCCTTGTTGCCCATGAACGACATCACCGGGATCGGCGTATCGCCTGGCTGCTCGGTCATCACCGAGAAATCCACAGACTTGCCGTCGATACGTGGTGGCGTACCGGTTTTCAGGCGACCGACACGCAGCGGCAATTCACGCAGACGATGCGCCAGGGCGATCGATGGTGGATCACCGGCGCGACCACCGGAAAAATTCTGCAAGCCGATGTGGATAAGTCCGCCCAGGAACGTACCGGTGGTCAAAACCACGGAATCGGCGAAGAAACGCAGACCCATTTGGGTGACGACACCGCGTACTTGTTCCTGCTCGACGATCAGGTCGTCAGCAGCTTGTTGAAATATCCACAGGTTCGGCTGGTTTTCCAGAATTTCGCGGACAGCGGCCTTGTACAAAATCCGGTCGGCTTGCGCACGGGTCGCCCGTACGGCCGGGCCTTTGCGGCTGTTCAACACGCGAAACTGGATACCGCCCAGATCGGTGGCCATGGCCATCGCGCCGCCGAGGGCGTCGATTTCCTTGACCAGATGGCTTTTGCCGATGCCACCGATAGCCGGGTTGCAACTCATGGCACCGAGGGTTTCCACGTTGTGCGTCAGCAGAAGGGTTTTTGCACCCATGCGTGCTGAGGCCAGTGCTGCCTCGGTACCGGCATGACCGCCGCCGATGACGATCACTTCAAAACGGGAAGGGAAATCCACCACGCACCTCGTGCCTGCTTAAGTAGGTAATTCAGGAATAGTTTGAGATCAGGTTTCTGGACCTGGTCGGCAAGTATAGGGACTTCGCCCTTCCTAAAGAACCCTTTGCACAAAATTTAACCAGCTGTGGAGAACTCGCGGTTAAAAGAATAAAAAAGAGAGAAATTTATAAAACCTTTGT
The DNA here is from genome assembly GCF_059424205.1 of Pseudomonas sp. GW456-12-1-14-TSB6. Taxonomy (NCBI): domain Bacteria; kingdom Pseudomonadati; phylum Pseudomonadota; class Gammaproteobacteria; order Pseudomonadales; family Pseudomonadaceae; genus Pseudomonas; species Pseudomonas sp. GW456-12-1-14-TSB6. Next base: position 128,274 of record NZ_JBWKZE010000006.1, on the reverse strand, counting down.
TTTAAAGCTTATTCTTACTGCCCATGATTTCTGTGGATAGATTTACACAGGCCTTTATTTTCAATGTGTACAGAGATTCAAAACCCTGTGGCCATGTCGCCATGAGGCCGTTGGATAACCGGTGTAAGCCTGTGGATGAAAGGGTAGGTTATCCACAGAGGTAGTTATGTTCAGCTTTCAGGTCCTGTTATCAACTGCCCTCAGTGGCAGTTATTCACAGGGCTTAATCCACAGAAATCGGGTGAATGAAGGAATCCGCTCAGGAACAGGAATCTGTCCGGCACTGGAGGAAGGAAATACGAGGGAGGGAGAACAGACAGGTCGCAAACGGACCTGTCTGTGGACAACGGAAGGCTTATTTACCGATGCAGAAGCTGGAAAAGATCCGTCCCAGCAGATCATCCGAGCTGAACGCTCCGGTGATTTCCCCAAGGGACTGCTGGGCCTGACGCAGGTCTTCGGCCAGCAGTTCACCAGCACCCGCCAACGTCAGCTGGGCACGTCCATGTTCCAGGGCATCACTGGCATGACGCAGGGCTTCCAGGTGCCGGCGTCGTGCGCTGAAGCTGCTTTCCGAGGTTTGCTCGTAACCCATGCAGGCTTTGAGGTGATCACGCAGCAGATCCAGACCTTCTCCCGCAGATTTGGCGCTCAGGCTGATCGTCACGTGGCCATCGTCACTGACTTCCAGGGCAATGGCTTCGCCAGTCAGATCGGCTTTGTTGCGGATTAATGTGACCTTCGCCGGATCCGGCCGGGTTTCGAGGAACTCCGGCCACAGGGCGAACGGATCGGCGGCCTCTGGCGCAGTGGCATCGACGACCAGCAGCACTCGGTCAGCTTCGCCAATGGCTTTCAACGCTCGTTCAACGCCGATCTTTTCCACATGGTCATCGGTATCACGCAGACCGGCGGTGTCCACAACGTGCAGCGGCATGCCGTCGATGTGGATATGTTCGCGCAAGATATCCCGAGTGGTGCCGGCGATTTCGGTCACGATCGCGGCTTCACGACCGGCCAGCGCATTCAGCAGGCTGGATTTACCGGCATTCGGACGACCGGCGATCACCACGGTCATACCGTCCCGCAGCAACGCGCCCTGCCCGGCTTCGCGCAATACGGTGGATAACTCGTTACGAACCTTGTCGAGCATGCTCAGCACGTGGCCATCGGCGAGAAAATCGATTTCTTCTTCCGGGAAGTCGATAGCCGCTTCTACATAGATCCGCAGGCCGATCAGCTGTTCGGTGAGGTTATGCACACGTTGGGAAAACGCACCTTGCAAGGAGCGCAAGGCGTTGCGCGCGGCCTGTGCAGAACTGGCTTCGATCAGGTCGGCGATGGCCTCGGCCTGAGCAAGGTCGAGTTTGTCATTGAGGAAGGCGCGTTCGCTGAATTCTCCGGGACGGGCCAGACGGCAGCCCAGTTCCAGACAACGCTTGAGCAACATGTCGAGGACGATCGGGCCACCGTGGCCCTGCAGTTCCAGTACATCTTCGCCGGTGAACGAGTTCGGCCCGGGGAAATACAGCGCCAGACCTTCATCCAGCACCTGTTGATCGTCACTGAAGAACGGGCCGTAGTGGGCAAACCGTGGTTTCAGTTCACGGCCGCTGATGGCTTTGGCCGCAACACTGGCCAGCGGCCCGGAAATTCGAACGATGCCCACGCCGCCACGGCCCTGGGCGGTAGCGACGGCTGCGATGGTTTCACGAGGTGCGCTCATAAACCGGTATCCAGACAAAAATGGCAGATAGCAAAACGCCCCACTAGGGGGCGTTTTGAGTGGTGTTATCCACAGAGTAAGTTACGCCTCGGCTTTTTTCGTCGCCGCTTCGATCTTACGCGTGATGTACCACTGTTGGGCAATCGACAGGCAGTTGTTCACAACCCAGTACAGCACCAGACCCGCCGGGAACCACAGGAAGAAGAAGGTGAAGATGATTGGCATCATTTTCATCACCTTGGCCTGCATCGGATCCGGAGGTGTTGGGTTCAGACGCTGCTGGATGAACATGGTCGCGCCCATGATGATCGGCAGGATGAAGAACGGATCCTTGATCGACAGGTCGGTAATCCACAGCATGAACGGCGCCTGGCGCATTTCCACGCTTTCCAGCAGAACCCAGTACAGGGAAAGGAAAACCGGCATCTGCACCAGGATCGGCAAGCAGCCACCCAGCGGATTGATCTTCTCTTTCTTGTACAGCTCCATCATGGCTTGCGACATTTTCTGCCGGTCATCGCCATGTTGCTCTTTCAGTGCAGCCAGTTTCGGAGCCACGGCGCGCATGCGGGCCATCGACTTGTAGCTGGCGGCCGACAGAGGGAAGAAAATCCCTTTGATCAGCATGGTCAGGAAGATGATCGACCAGCCCCAGTTGCCGACGATGCTGTGGATATGTTGCAGCAGCCAGAAGATTGGCTGGGCAATGAACCACAGAATGCCGTAGTCGACAGTCAGTTCCAGACCTGGGGACAACTCTTTCAGCACCGCCTGGCTTTTCGGACCGGCGTAAAGAACAGCGCTGGTCTCGACTTTCGCACCCGGTGCAGCGGTCAACGAAGGACCGGTGTAACCGATGATGTAGTTGCCTTTGCTGTCTTTACGGGTCTGGACGATGTTGTTTTCGCCCTTCGGAGCAACCCATGCAGTCACGAAGTAGTGTTGCAGCCAGGCTACCCAACCACCGGTGACGGTTTCCTTGAGCTGAGCTTTGTCCATGTCCTTCATGGACACTTTCTTGTACGGCTCGGAACTTGTCCACAGGGCGGCGCCCAGGTACGTCGCGGTACCGGTTGCAGTTGTGGACGAAGGATCGGCGCTGGCATCGCGTTTCAGCTGGGCGAACATCGAACCGGACCAGGGCTGAGCGCTCTGGTTGTCGATCAGATAGGTCACGGTCACGTCATACAGGCCACGTTTCAGAGTGAAACGCTTGATGTAATTGACGCCGTCCTTGCTGAATTTCAGGTCGACGACCAGTTGGTCCTGACCGTCAGCCAGTTGATAAGTTTTCTTCTCCGAGGAGTAGATCGGACGACCGGCCGGGTTTGCATCCGGACCGTTGGTGCCAATCAGACCGCTCTGTGCCAGATAAGTACGTTCACCACCGTTGTCGAACAGCTGGAACGGAACGTCCGGACGATCCTGACGACGTGGATACAGCGGCAAGGTCAGCTGGGCAACATCACCACCTTGTGGATCGATCGCGAGATCGAGCACGTCGGTCTTGATCTGGATCAGATCCTTGCTGACGGCGACCGGCGTTTCGGCAGGTGCGCTGGTATCACTTGCGGCGCGCGGAATATCGTCACTGGCAGCAGCATTATTGCCAGTGGCGGTGTCCGGCAAACCGGATGTAGTCGTACTGGAAGCAACATTCTGAGTCGGCAGGGCAGCCTGGCCATAGTCCTGGTTCCATTTAAGGACCATGACATAGGACACGATTGCCAGGGCGACGATCAGGATCGTGCGTTTGATATCCATGATTACTCGGCCATCGAAGAAGAACGGGAGGTAGGGATAGGTGGAACCGGGTCATAACCACCGGGATTCCACGGATGACAGCGACCTAAACGACGAAAGGTCAGCCAGCCACCGCGCAGAAGGCCATGATTTTCGATGGCTTCATACGCGTAGCAAGAACAACTGGGGTAGAAACGACAGTGACTGGCCATCAGGGGACTAATGGCGTAGCGATAAAACTGGATCGGAACGAGTGCCAGTTTACGCATCTGGACTGTCTACCCCTACAGTTTCGGTTTTGACTGCTGGTGCCGGCTTGTTGCGTGCCAGACGTTTCCAGAGTTTGCCGAAATGCTGAATCAATTCGGGGTTTTCTACGTCACCCAAACCTTTGCGCGCGACGATAACGATGTCCCAGCCGACCAGTGAATCCTGGTGCAGGCGAAACGATTCGCGCATCAGACGTTTGAGGCGATTGCGCTCGACGGAGAGTTTTACACTCTTTTTCCCGATAACCAGTCCGAGACGGGGGTGATCGAGATCGTTGTTGCGCGCAAGGAGCAGGAGATTTTTCCCCGGAACCTTGCCGGTAGGGGAGTCAAAGACTGCCTTGAAATGCCGGGGAGTAAGCAGACGCTTTTCCCGACTGAAGTCCTGACTCACCTCCAGTGCCGGATTATCAAACTGCCAGACGTGCGCGGCCTTTGGCGCGACGACGCGACAGTACGGCACGACCGTTCTTGGTAGCCATGCGAGCACGGAAACCGTGGGTACGAGCGCGTTTGATAGTGCTTGGTTGGAAAGTACGTTTCATGTCGTGTTACCTGGTTCGTCCACAACGGGCCGGAATGGCCCCCGTTTTAAGAGACCGGGGATTCTAGAGAAAGCAAGCCAATAGGTCAATTTCCAACCAACGTTTCCTTATAAATAGATCTTCGGAGCTGTCAGGACCTGATTACTCGGTTTGCCAGAGATAAAAATAAAGAAGGGAATTATTTAAAGCTTTTCTGTAAAGCTTGTAAAAGCTAGGAACACCACTGTCTGTGGATAACTGGCTCAAGGCCTTGTTTCAAGCGATGTACAGAGAATGACAACTACAGTGGAAAACCGTGTTCAGCCTGTGCTGTGCTGTCGGATAACCTGTGTGTGGAATGGGTGGTTATCCACAGGATGGTTATCCACCGAGTTTCGCCCCCAGTTGTCCAGTGTGCTCAGATAGGGTTATCCACAGAGCTTATGCACACACCGTCGGTCGCCTTTTTCTCGTTTAACGCATTGATAAATCATGTCCACCGGGCAACCTGCATGTGGATAAGTGGACGACTGGCCGCTACAATGGCCGCTTGTTTTTGCCTCACCGGCTTTCAACTTAGGGGATATCCGTGTCAGTGGAACTTTGGCAGCAGTGCGTGGAGCTTTTGCGCGAAGAGCTGCCTGCCCAACAATTCAACACCTGGATCCGTCCACTACAGGTCGAAGCCGAAGGCGACGAGTTGCGCGTCTACGCACCGAACCGTTTTGTTCTGGACTGGGTCAACGAAAAGTACCTGGGGCGCGTCCTTGAACTGCTGGATGAGCATGGCAACGGTCTGGCACCGTCGCTTTCCTTATTAATAGGCAGCAAACGCAGTTCGGCACCGCGTGCCGCACCGAATGCGCCATTGGCCGCTGCGCAAGTGTCCCAGGCTCAGACCAATGCCGCGCCGGCAAGCGCGCCAGCGCCAGCTCCCACGCCTGCACCGACCAAGCGTTCGACGCAGAAAACCGAAGAAATCAGTGAAGAGCCGTCCCGCGACAGCTTCGATCCGATGGCCGGTGCCGCTTCGCAACAAGCCCCGGTTCGCGCCGAACAGCGCACCGTGCAAGTCGAAGGCGCGCTCAAACACACCAGCTACCTGAATCGCACCTTCACCTTCGAAAACTTCGTCGAAGGTAAATCCAACCAGCTCGCCCGTGCGGCGGCCTGGCAAGTGGCAGACAATCCCAAGCACGGCTACAACCCGCTCTTCCTTTATGGTGGCGTGGGTCTGGGTAAGACGCACTTGATGCACGCGGTGGGTAACCATCTATTAAAGAAGAACCCGAATGCCAAGGTCGTGTACCTGCATTCCGAGCGTTTCGTGGCCGACATGGTCAAGGCACTGCAACTGAACGCGATCAACGAGTTCAAGCGTTTCTACCGTTCGGTGGACGCCCTGCTGATCGACGACATTCAGTTCTTCGCCCGCAAGGAACGTTCCCAGGAAGAGTTTTTCCACACCTTCAACGCCCTGCTTGAAGGTGGCCAGCAGGTCATTCTCACCAGTGACCGCTACCCGAAAGAAATCGAAGGCCTTGAAGAGCGCCTCAAATCCCGCTTCGGCTGGGGCCTGACGGTTGCCGTCGAGCCGCCGGAGCTGGAAACCCGCGTCGCCATCTTGATGAAGAAGGCCGACCAGGCCAAAGTCGAGTTGCCACACGATGCGGCGTTCTTCATTGCCCAGCGCATTCGCTCCAACGTCCGTGAGCTGGAAGGCGCGCTGAAACGCGTGATCGCCCACTCGCACTTCATGGGCCGCGACATCACCATCGAGTTGATTCGCGAATCCCTGAAAGACCTGTTGGCGCTGCAGGACAAACTGGTCTCTGTGGATAACATTCAGCGCACCGTCGCCGAGTACTACAAGATCAAGATCTCCGACTTGCTGTCCAAGCGCCGTTCGCGTTCGGTCGCTCGTCCGCGTCAGGTGGCCATGGCATTGTCCAAGGAACTGACCAACCACAGCCTGCCGGAAATCGGCGATGTGTTTGGCGGTCGCGACCACACGACCGTGTTGCACGCCTGCCGCAAGATCAATGAACTTAAGGAATCCGACGCGGACATCCGCGAGGACTACAAGAACCTGCTGCGTACACTGACCACTTGATGAACACCAGCGCAGCTTATTAAGGCAAGGGACTAGACCATGCATTTCACCATTCAACGCGAAGCCCTGTTGAAACCCCTGCAACTGGTCGCAGGCGTCGTCGAGCGCCGACAGACCTTGCCGGTACTGTCCAACGTGCTGCTGGTTGTCGATGGCCAGCAACTGTCGCTGACCGGTACCGACCTGGAAGTCGAGCTGGTCGGTCGCGTGCAACTCGAGGAGCCGGCTGAAACGGGTTCCATCACCGTGCCTGCGCGCAAGCTGATGGACATCTGCAAGAGCCTGCCAAACGATGCGCTGATCGACATCAAGGTCGACGAGCAGAAGCTGGTGGTGAAAGCCGGCCGTAGCCGTTTCACCCTGTCGACCCTGCCGGCCAACGACTTCCCGACTGTGGAAGAAGGCCCGGGTTCGCTGACCACCAGCCTGGAACAGAGCAAGCTGCGTCGTCTGATCGAACGCACCAGTTTCGCCATGGCCCAGCAAGACGTGCGTTATTACCTCAACGGCATGTTGCTGGAAGTGTCGACCGGTGTGATCCGTGCCGTGGCCACCGACGGTCACCGTCTGGCCATGTGCTCGATGCAGGCCGACATCGGCCAGCAGGATCGCCATCAGGTGATTGTGCCTCGTAAAGGTATTCTCGAACTGGCACGTCTGCTCACCGAGCCGGATGGCAATGTCAGCATAGTGCTGGGCCAGCACCACATCCGCGCGACCACCGGCGAATTCACCTTCACCTCCAAGCTGGTCGACGGCAAGTTCCCGGACTACGAGCGTGTTCTGCCGAAAGGCGGCGACAAGTTGGTACTGGGCGATCGTCAGGCGCTGCGTGAAGCGTTCAGCCGTACCGCGATTCTGTCCAACGAGAAGTACCGCGGTATCCGTCTGCAACTGGCCAGCGGTCAGTTGAAGATCCAGGCCAACAACCCGGAGCAGGAAGAAGCGGAAGAAGAAGTAGGCGTGGAATACAACGGCGGCTCCCTGGAAATCGGCTTCAACGTCAGCTATCTGCTCGACGTGCTGGGCGTGATGACCACCGAGCAGGTTCGTCTGATTCTGTCCGACTCCAACAGCAGTGCGCTGGTGCAAGAGTCCGACAACGACGATTCGGCTTACGTTGTCATGCCGATGCGTCTGTAATCAGCTGACTCTGGATGTCGTTAAGTCGCGTTTCGGTCACCGCGGTGCGCAATCTGCACCCGGTGACCTTCTCCCCCTCCCCCCGAATCAACATTCTTTACGGCGCCAACGGCAGCGGCAAAACCAGTGTTCTGGAAGCCATTCACCTGCTTGGGCTTGCCCGTTCGTTTCGTAGCACGCGGCTGTTGCCGGTCATCCAGTATGAGCAACTCGCTTGCACCGTATTCGGTCAGGTTGAACTTGCCGAGGGTGGCCACAGCGCATTGGGGATATCTCGCGACCGTCAGGGCGAGTTCCAGATTCGCATCGATGGTCAGAATGCCCGCAGCGCTGCGCAACTGGCGGAGATTCTGCCGCTGCAGTTGATCAACCCCGACAGCTTTCGCCTGCTGGAGGGTGCGCCGAAGATTCGCCGGCAGTTCCTCGATTGGGGCGTATTCCACGTCGAGCCACGGTTCATGGCCACCTGGCAGCGTTTGCAGAAGGCCTTGCGCCAGAGAAACTCCTGGCTGCGGCATGGTACACTTGACGCCGTTTCGCAAGCGGTTTGGGACAGGGAACTGTGTCAGGCCAGCGCTGAAATCGATGAATACCGCCGCGCTTACATCAAAGCCTTGAAACCAGTCTTTGAACAAACCTTGAGCGAACTGGTTGAGCTCGAAGGTTTGACGCTCAGCTATTACCGAGGCTGGGACAAAGACCGGGAATTGAGCGCTGTACTCGCCGGATCCGTGCAACGGGACCAGCAGATGGGTCATACCCAGGCCGGGCCACAACGGGCTGACTTGCGTCTTAGATTGGGTGCACACAACGCCGCGGACATCTTGTCCCGGGGTCAGCAGAAGTTGGTGGTCTGTGCGTTGCGGATTGCCCAGGGGCATCTGGTGAGCCAGGCCCGACGCGGCCAGTGTATTTATCTGGTGGATGACTTGCCGTCCGAACTGGACGAGAGCCACCGTCGCGCGCTGTGCCGCTTGCTGGAAGACTTACGCTGCCAGGTTTTTATCACCTGTGTAGATCACGAATTATTGAGGGAAGGCTGGCAGACGGAAACGCCAGTCGCTCTGTTCCACGTGGAACAGGGCCGTATCACCCAGACCCACGACCATCGGGAGTGAAGGCATTGAGCGAAGAAAATACGTACGACTCATCGAGCATTAAAGTGCTGAAAGGCCTGGATGCCGTGCGCAAACGTCCCGGTATGTACATTGGTGACACCGACGATGGCAGCGGTCTGCACCACATGGTGTTCGAGGTGGTCGACAACTCGATCGACGAAGCCCTCGCCGGCCATTGCGACGACATCAGCATCATCATCCACCCGGATGAGTCCATCACCGTTAAAGACAACGGCCGTGGCATCCCGGTAGACGTGCACAAAGAGGAAGGCGTTTCCGCCGCCGAGGTCATCATGACCGTCCTCCACGCCGGCGGTAAGTTCGACGACAACTCCTACAAGGTATCCGGCGGTTTGCACGGTGTAGGTGTTTCGGTTGTGAACGCGCTGTCCGAAGAACTGGTCCTGACCGTTCGCCGCAGCGGCAAGATCTGGGAACAGACCTACGTCCACGGCGTACCTCAGGCACCGATGGCGATCGTTGGCGACAGCGAAACCACCGGCACCCAGATTCACTTCAAGGCTTCCAGCGAAACCTTCAAGAATATTCATTTCAGCTGGGACATCCTGGCCAAGCGTATTCGTGAACTGTCCTTCCTCAACTCCGGTGTCGGTATCGTCCTCAAGGACGAGCGCAGCGGCAAGGAAGAGCTGTTCAAGTACGAGGGCGGCCTGCGTGCGTTCGTTGAATACCTGAACACCAACAAGACTGCGGTCAACCAGGTGTTCCACTTCAACATCCAGCGTGAAGACGGCATCGGCGTGGAAATCGCCCTGCAGTGGAACGACAGCTTCAACGAGAACCTGTTGTGCTTCACCAACAACATTCCGCAGCGCGACGGCGGCACCCACCTGGTGGGCTTCCGCTCCGCACTGACGCGTAACCTGAACAACTACATCGAGCAGGAAGGCCTGGCGAAGAAGCACAAAGTCGCCACCACCGGTGACGATGCCCGTGAAGGCCTGACCGCGATCATCTCGGTAAAGGTGCCGGATCCTAAGTTCAGCTCCCAGACCAAAGACAAGCTGGTGTCTTCCGAAGTGAAGACCGCGGTCGAACAGGAAATGGGCAAGTACTTCTCCGACTTCCTGCTGGAAAACCCGAACGAAGCCAAACTGGTTGTCGGCAAGATGATCGACGCCGCCCGTGCCCGTGAAGCCGCGCGCAAGGCTCGTGAGATGACCCGCCGCAAAGGCGCGCTGGACATCGCCGGCCTGCCGGGCAAGCTCGCTGACTGCCAGGAAAAAGACCCGGCGCTGTCCGAACTGTACCTTGTGGAAGGTGACTCCGCGGGCGGCTCTGCCAAGCAGGGACGCAACCGGAAGACCCAGGCCATCCTGCCGCTGAAGGGCAAGATCCTCAACGTCGAGAAAGCTCGTTTCGACAAGATGATCTCGTCCCAGGAAGTGGGCACCCTGATTACCGCGCTGGGCTGCGGTATCGGTCGCGAAGAGTACAACATCGACAAGCTGCGCTATCACAACATCATCATCATGACCGATGCTGACGTCGACGGTTCGCACATCCGTACCCTGCTGCTGACCTTCTTCTTCCGTCAGTTGCCGGAGCTGATTGAGCGCGGCTACATCTACATCGCCCAGCCGCCGCTGTACAAGGTCAAGAAAGGCAAGCAAGAGCAATACATCAAAGACGACGACGCCATGGAAGAGTACATGACGCAGTCGGCCCTGGAAGATGCGAGCCTGCACCTGAACGAAGACGCCCCGGGCATTTCCGGTGAAGCGCTGGAACGTCTGGTGAATGACTTCCGCATGGTGATGAAGACCCTCAAGCGTCTGTCGCGCCTGTACCCGCAGGAGCTGACCGAGCACTTCATCTATCTGCCGGCCGTCAGCCTGGAAATGCTCGGCGACCACGCGAAGATGCAGGACTGGCTGGCCCAGTACGAAGTCCGTCTGCGCACCGTCGAGAAGTCGGGCCTGGTCTACAAGGCCAGCCTGCGTGAAGACCGTGAACGTGGCGTGTGGCTGCCAGAGGTCGAACTGATCTCCCACGGCCTGTCGAACTACGTCACCTTCAACCGCGATTTCTTCGGCAGCAACGACTACAAGACCGTCGTCACCCTCGGCGCTCAACTGAGCACCCTGCTCGACGAAGGCGCGTACATCCAGCGTGGCGAGCGCAAGAAAGCGGTCACCGAGTTCAAGGAGGCCCTGGACTGGCTGATGGCCGAAAGCACCAAGCGCCACACCATCCAGCGATACAAAGGTCTGGGTGAAATGAACCCGGATCAGCTTTGGGAAACCACCATGGACCCAAGCGTGCGCCGCATGCTGAAAGTCACCATCGAAGACGCCATTGGCGCAGACCAGATCTTCAACACCCTGATGGGTGATGCGGTCGAACCTCGCCGTGACTTCATCGAGAGCAATGCTTTGGCGGTGTCCAACCTGGATTTCTGATCCCGGTCAGCACCAACGAAAAGGCCAACGCACCAGCGTTGGCCTTTTTTATTGCCTGCGATTCACTCCCCCGCTGCCACACTCTCCAACCGATACCCATATCCATAAATCGTCAACAACTGCCAACCCCGATCCGCCGTCAGCCCGAGCTTGTTGCGCAGGCGATAGATATGCGTGTCCAGCGGTCGCGAGGTGGACATCTCTTCGTGGGGCCAGAATCGTTCGTACAGGTAATCCCGTGACAGTGGTCGGCCGAGGTTGCTGAACAGGCAATGGGCGAGACGATACTCGCGCTCGGTCATGACGATCGGTTTTCCATCGCGGGTGACGGTCAGTTCGGCGTCGTCGAACACCAGGTCGTTGAAACGCAGGACGTCGGCCGGGGTGCTACGTTGCAGGTTGTGCCGGCGCAGTACCGCCGCCACGCGGGCCTTCAGTTCATTGGGCCGAAACGGCTTGCTGACATAATCGTCGGCACCCGCATTCAGGGCCTGGACGATATCGCTCTCACCATCGCGGCTGGTCAGCATGATGGCCGCCGGTGGTGCTTCCATGTGTTCGCGGGTCCAGCGCAGCAGCGCCAGGCCGGTGAGGTCGGGCAATTGCCAGTCGAGGATCAGCAGGTCGAAGGTTTCCCGGCGCAACTGTCGCAGCAGCACTTCACCGCTTTCGAAGCTGTGCAGTGACCAGGGCTGCCCCCCGACCTCGGCCATTTGTTGCAGGGTCTGCTCGACCCGGCGCAGTTCGGCGGGTTCATCGTCCAGTATCGCAACGCGCATACGCGGTGATTCCTTGTCGCTCGGGCAATGGGTGCCGACCGGATCGGCTCACTCCATGCAGTGAAAGTAAGCGGCACGCCGTGGGGGGAGCCGCTATGATTCTTCGGGTCTACGTCCTCAGACCGGCCGCCTATGAAACCATTCAACCCGCCCTGCCCTGTTGTCCATGAATAACCACCGCCGACATGAAAGCCGTGTACCCAGCCAGGTTCAGCGTTTGTTCCGGCAACTGGTGCGCGAGTGGGTGTGGATAAGTCTAGTGCTGTTGCCGCTGACTGCACTGCTTTCCTGGCGTGCGCAGATCAATTTGCATGATCCGGCGCCGTTGATGGGCGCGGGACTTTCAGTTGCCTTGGTCGCTTGCGTACTTGGGTTGCTGCTGTGGCGCCCGCGTCTGGCACTCTGGCTGACATTGGGCGGGATGGCCTGTGTGCTGCTGACCAGTGCAGGCCTGGCTGAAATGCGGCGTTGGTGGTCACCCACGCCTGCGGTGCTGGGCATGCTGTTCGGCTATCTGATCTGGAACTGGCGACGCCTGAGTGTGGTGCTGACCTACTTCGGCTGGGAGCTGGCGCGGCTGGACAGTGAACCGAAAGTCTTTCCCGAACGGCGTCGGGCGCAGTTTCCCAGCGCCGACCGCTTGCAGGGGCAGATCATGGCGCTTGAGCAAGCCATGAGCCGCACTCGCGATACCCGCCGATTCATCGCCGACGGGCTGGAGTATCTGCCGGTCGCGACCCTGATCAGCGATCCACGGGGGCAAGTCTTGTTGGGCAATCGCAAGGCCCGGAGCCTGTTCGATCACAATCTGGTGGGCGAGGATGTGCTCGATCAACTGGCGGGCCTGGGCTATCCGGAGTTATCCACAGAGCCACACCCGCCGCTGTCCGAGCTGCCTCTGCTGGAGTTTCGTGACCACAAGGAACGTAGCCTGCGCCTGGAACGCGCCGCATTGTTGCCGGTTGATGGCGACCTGCCGATCGGCTGGCTCCTGAGTCTCACTGACCTCAGCGCCGAACGCGCCGCCGAGGAACAGCGCGGTGTGTTGCTGCGCTTCCTGTCCCATGACCTGCGCGCGCCCCATTCGGCGATTCTTGCCCTGCTCGATGTGCACCGACATCAGGCGGGAACGGATTCGCCACTGTTCGAACAGATTGAGCGCCAGGTACGCCGGGCGCTGGAACTCACCGACGGCTTCGTTCTGCTGGCCCGTGCGGAATCCGAGGCGTACCAGTTTCAACCGAGCCTGTTCGGGATGCTGGTCATGGACGTTCTGGATCAGGCGTTGCCCATCGCTCAGCAAAAACGCATCGAGCTCCTGAGCGACATGGACGAGCAATCACAGGAGCGTCTGATTCTGGCCGATCAAGGCTTGTTGACCCGCGCCCTGTTCAACCTGCTGGAAAATGCGATCAAGTACAGCCCGGCTGGATCCACAGTGAATCTGCGTGTCAGTTGCGACAACGACTGGCTGCGTTGTGAACTGTCCGATCAAGGCAAAGGAATCGCTGCAGAAGAACTGCCTGACCTGTTCAGCCAGTACCGGCGGTTTTCCTCTGCGCAGGGTATCGATGGCGTGGGGCTTGGGCTCTCGATGGTCAAAGCTGTGATCGATCACCACGGCGGTCGGATCGAATGCCTGAGTGTGGTTGACCAAGGCACGACGTTCCTTCTGGAACTGCCACTGATCGCTGAAGAGCAGGCATAAAAAAACCGGCTATATCAGCCGGTTTCCTTACTTCCGAAAAAAACTTATGCACCTTTTACGGTGTTTTATCAGCTTCGGAAATATATAAGTAAATCAGTAAGTTAATTCGATAATTCGGGATTTTGCGAACAAACCGTACACAGGTTATCCACAAATCTCAGACAGCGATCTGATCGTTCGCAGCCGGTGCCTGAGGGGCCGGAGGCAGCGAGCCCATTTCTCGTTGTGTTTTCTCGTTCCACGCCTGCACCCGGTCATTCAGATCGGCGATGGCGCGCGGGCCACTACCCTCGGCGTACATCGGCTCACCGATGACCACGGTAATCACACCCTGCTTTTTACCCCAACCGATTTTCGGCCAGAACTTGCCGGCATTGTGTGCAATCGGCAGTACCGGAAGCCCCGCATTCACCGCCAATGCGCTGCCACTGCGGGAGAACTTGCCGATGGTGCCGTGGGGAACGCGAGTGCCTTCAGGGAAGATCAGCACCCAGACATTGTCCTTGAGCAGCTCGTCACCTTTCGCCGCCACCTGCTTGAGGGCGGCTTTCGGGTTGTCGCGGTCAATCGCGATCGGTCGCAGCATGGCCATGGCCCAGCCGAAGAACGGCACGTACAGCAATTCACGCTTGAGCACCTGGCTCAAGGGCGAGAAATAAGCGGAGAGAAAAAACGTCTCCCAGGTGCTCTGGTGGTTCGATTGAATCACACAGGGCCGGTCAGGCACGTTTTCCGCGCCTTTGACTTCGTAACGGATACCGAGAAATACCTTGGTCAACCACAAGGCGCAGCGGCACCAGTACACGTTGATGAAACGATAGCGCGCCTTGAACGGCAGAAAGGGCGCGATAAAAAAGCTCAGGCTGCACCACAGCAGAGCGGTGGTACCCAGCAGCAGGTAAAAGAGGAAGATTCTGATGGCCTGCAGTATCGACATGGCGACGTTTACCGTTACGGGCAATGCCCGACTGTTCAAGCGCACTCCCGATCAATCCCTGGTCAGGAACTTCAGAAGCACTCTAGTTGTGGATAAGTTCTGCGGCAATTGCCGCGAGATCGTCAAAAATCAGGGTGCCAACCGGCAAGGTCTTGGCCTGAGTCTTTTCGCCTTTCCCGGTCTTTACCAAAACGGGCTGTGAATCGACGGCTTTGGCGGCCTCCAGGTCACCAAGGCTGTCGCCGACGAACCAGACATTCGTCAGCGCGACGTTGTAATGCTGTGCGATGGTTTTCAACATCCCCGGTTTCGGCTTGCGGCAGTCGCAACCCTCGTCCGGCCCATGCGGGCAATACACGATCAGCCCGACTTCACCGCCCTGCTCCGCCACCAGTTCGCGCAGGCGCGCGTGCATGGCATCGAGGGTGGCGAGGTCGTAGTAGCCACGAGCAATGCCCGACTGGTTGGTGGCGACCGCCACCGTCCAGCCGGCCTTGCTCAACTGCGCAATCGCTTCGATCGAGCCGGGCAGTGGAATCCACTCTTCCACCGACTTGATATAAGCGTCGGAGTCGTAATTGATCACTCCGTCCCGATCGAGAATCAGCAGTTTCAACAGCAATCCCTCAACCCAGCAGCGAAATGTCGGCAACACCCAGGAACAGGCCACGCAGACGCGCCAGCAGCGCGTAACGGTTGGCCCGCACATTAGCGTCGTCGGCATTGACCATCACCGCGTCGAAGAACGCGTCCACCGGCTCGCGCAGAGCGGCCAGGCGTGCCAGCGATTCGTTGTACTGACGCGCCGCAGCCATTGGCTGTACAGCCTGGTCCGCTTGCTGGATCGCCGAGTACAGGGAGAACTCGTTGGCGTTGTCGAAGTACTTGGCCTGGACTTCGGTCGGCACCGAGCCTTCCACCTTGCTCAGCAGGTTCGACACACGCTTGTTCACCGCCGCCAGCGCTGCCGCTTCCGGCAGTTTGCGGAAGGCCTGAACCGCTTGCACACGCTGGTCGAAGTCCAGCGCCGAACCCGGCTTCAGGGCACGTACCGACAGGTAGGTGGCGACATCCACGCCTTCGTCTTCGTAACGCGCACGCAGACGGTCGAAGATGAACTCCAGCACCGCGTCGTTCAGGCCGGCAGCCTTGACCTTGGCACCGAACGCATTCACGGCGAAAGCCACGGCGTCGTTCAGGTCCAGATCCAGTTGTTTCTCGATCAGGATCCGCAGCACGCCGAGTGCCGCACGGCGCAGGGCATACGGGTCTTTGCTGCCGGTCGGCAGCATGCCGATGCCGAAGATGCCGACCAGGGTGTCGAGTTTGTCGGCGATGGCCACGGCCGCACCGGTCAGGGTGGCTGGCAGTTCAGCACCGGCACCGCGCGGCATGTACTGCTCGTTCAGCGCCAGGGCAACGTCTTCCGGCTCGCCGTCATTGAGGGCGTAGTAGTAACCGGCGACACCTTGCATCTCCGGGAACTCGCCGACCATCTCGGTCGCCAGGTCGCACTTGGACAGCAGGCCTGCGCGGGCAGCCCACGAAGCGTTGCCGCCGATGCGTGCGGCAATGTAGGCCGCCAGTTTCGACACGCGCTCGGCCTTGTCGTAGACGCTGCCCAGTTTCTCCTGGAACACCACGTTCTGCAGGCGATCGTTGAACGCTTCGAGCTTCTGCTTCTTGTCCTGCTTGAAGAAGAACTCGGCGTCGGTCAGACGTGGGCGAACCACCTTCTCGTTACCGGCGATGATCTGCTGCGGGTCTTTGGATTCGATGTTGGCCACAGTGATGAAGCGTGGCAGCAACTTGCCGTCGGCATCCAGCAGGCAGAAGTACTTCTGGTTGTCCTGCATGGTGGTGATCAGCGCTTCCTGCGGCACGTCGAGGAAGCGTTCCTCGAACGAGCACACCAGCGGCACCGGCCACTCGACCAGCGCGGTCACTTCGTCGAGCAACGCAGGAGGCACGATCGCGGTGCCTTCCTGACGGGTTGCCAGCTCTTCGGTGCGCTTGCTGATGATTTCGCGACGCTCGTTGGCATCGGCCAGTACGTACGCGGCACGCAGGTCGGCCAGGTAGCTCGACGGCGAACCGATGCGCACGCTTTGCGGGTGATGGAAACGGTGGCCACGGGATTCACGGCCAGCCTTCTGCGCGAGGATCGTGCAGTCGATGACCTGATCGCCGAGCAGCATCACCAGCCACTGGGTCGGACGCACGAACTCTTCCTTGCGCGCACCCCAACGCATGCGTTTCGGGATCGGCAGGTCGTTCAGCGAGTCTTCGACGATGGTCGGCAGCAGACTTGCAGTCGGCTTGCCGGCGATGTTCTGGCTGTAGCGCAGTTTCGGACCGCTCTGGTCGATTTCGCTCAACTCGACGCCGCACTTCTTGGCAAAACCCAGTGCCGCTTGAGTCGGATTGCCTTCTGCATCGAACGCAGCCTGACGTGGCGGGCCGTCGAGGTTGATGCTGCGGTCCGGCTGCTGGGTGGCCAGCGCAGTGATCAGCACAGCCAGGCGACGCGGCGCGGCGTAAACGGTTTTGCTCTCGTAATTCAGGCCGGCAGCCTGCAGGCCCTTGTCGATACCGGCAAGGAACGCTTCGGCCAGGGTGTTCAGGGCTTTGGGTGGCAGTTCTTCGGTGCCCAGTTCAACCAGAAAATCTTGAGCACTCATTGTGCAGCCTCCAGCTTGGCCAGTACTTCGTCACGCAGGTCCGGGGTTGCCATCGGGAAGCCCAGCTTGGCGCGGGCCAGCAGGTAGGCTTGGGCGACGGAACGCGCCAGGGTGCGCACGCGCAGAATGTATTGCTGACGCGCGGTCACCGAGATCGCCCGGCGTGCGTCCAGCAGGTTGAAGGTGTGCGAGGCCTTCAGGACCATTTCATAGCTTGGCAACGGCAGCGGCTGGTCGAGTTCGATCAGGCGCTTGGCTTCACTTTCATAGAAGTCGAACAGTTCGAACAGCTTGTCGACGTTGGCGTGTTCGAAGTTGTAGGTGGACTGCTCCACTTCGTTCTGGTGGAACACGTCGCCGTAGGTCACTTTGCCGAACGGACCGTCAGCCCAGACCAGGTCGTAGACCGAATCCACGCCTTGCAGGTACATGGCCAGACGCTCGAGACCGTAGGTGATCTCGCCGGTCACCGGGTAGCACTCGATGCCGCCCGCTTGCTGGAAGTAGGTGAACTGAGTCACTTCCATGCCGTTCAGCCAGACTTCCCAGCCCAGACCCCAGGCGCCGAGGGTCGGCGATTCCCAGTTGTCTTCGACGAAGCGGATGTCGTGGACCAGCGGGTCCAGGCCGACATGCTTGAGGGAGCCCAGATACAGTTCCTGGAAGTTGTCCGGGTTCGGCTTCAGGACTACCTGGAACTGGTAGTAGTGCTGCAGACGATTCGGGTTTTCGCCGTAACGGCCGTCAGTCGGACGGCGGCTTGGCTGCACGTAGGCGGCGTTCCAGGTTTCCGGGCCGATGGCGCGCAGGAATGTCGCGGTGTGGAAAGTGCCGGCGCCTACTTCCATATCGTAGGGCTGAAGTACCACACAACCTTGCTCGGCCCAGTACTGCTGGAGCGCGAGGATCAAGTCTTGGAAGGTACGCACGGCTGGCGTAGGCTGGCTCACGAAATTCACCTGTTTCTTGGGCTGCGATTTAAAGAGCGGGAGTATACCCGATTCAGTCGCACCTCCACCCCCTGGAGCCTTATGCCACGCTGCTTTTGGTGCAACGAAGATCCGCTGTACATGGCTTACCACGATCAGGAGTGGGGTACGCCGCTACGCGATGCGCAGGGTTTGTTCGAGTTGCTTTTGCTCGAAGGGTTCCAGGCCGGGCTGTCGTGGATCACCGTGCTGCGCAAGCGCGAGCGATATCGCGAGGTGTTGTTCGGCTTCGACGTACAGCGCGTGGCGCAAATGAGCGACGCGGAAATCGATGAATTGATGCTCGATCCGGGAATCATCCGCAACCGCCTCAAGCTCAACGCGGCCCGGCGCAACGCCCAGGCCTGGCTGGCGCTGGAAGATCCGGTGGCGTTTCTCTGGTCGTTTGTGGATAACCGCCCGGTGATCAATCATTTCAAGGATCGCAGCGAAGTCCCGGCCATCACCCCGCAGGCCGTGGCCATGAGCAAAGGTCTGAAAAAAGCCGGTTTCACCTTCGTCGGCCCGACCATCTGCTACGCGCTGATGCAGGCCTCGGGCATGGTCATGGATCACACTCAGGACTGCGACCGCTACGCGCAGCTCGTCAACGGCGGTTAGAATGGCCGCCTCGCGCACAGCACAAGATCAGGAGTGACCTGTGGAAAAGTTTAAAGGCGCCATGCTGGTTGGCGCTCTGCGGCTGTTTGCCCTGCTTCCTTGGCGGGCCGTACAGGCCGTGGGTTCGGCGATCGGCTGGATCATGTGGAAAACCCCCAACCGCTCCCGCGATGTGGTGCGGATCAACCTGGCCAAATGTTTTCCACAGATGGACCCGGCCGAACGCGAGCGTCTGGTCGGCCAGAGCCTCAAGGACATCGGCAAGTCTCTGACCGAAAGCGCCTGCGCCTGGATCTGGCCGGCCCAGCGCTCCATCGACCTGGTACGCGAAGTCGAAGGCCTTGAAGTGCTGAAAGACGCGCTGGCCTCGGGCAAGGGCGTGGTTGGCATCACCAGTCACCTGGGCAACTGGGAAGTGCTCAACCACTTCTATTGCAGCCAGTGCAAACCGATAATTTTCTACCGACCACCAAAGCTCAAGGCTGTGGATGAATTGCTGCGCAAGCAGCGCGTACAACTGGGCAACAAAGTCGCCGCGTCGACCAAGGAAGGCATCCTCAGTGTCATCAAGGAAGTGCGCAAGGGCGGCCAGGTGGGGATTCCCGCGGATCCGGAACCGGCGGAATCCGCCGGGATCTTCGTGCCGTTCTTCGCCACTCAGGCCCTGACCAGCAAGTTCGTACCGAACATGCTCGCCGGTGGCAAAGCCGTCGGGGTGTTCCTGCATGCCCTGCGTCTGCCGGACGGTTCCGGCTACAAGGTGATCCTCGAAGCGGCGCCAGAAGCGATGTACAGCACCGACACCGAAACGTCCTGCGCGGCGATGAGTCAGGTGGTTGAACGTTATGTGGCGGCTTATCCGAGCCAGTACATGTGGAGCATGAAACGCTTCAAGAAGCGTCCGGCGGGTGAGGCGCGCTGGTACTGATCAGCCCTGTGCAATTGTGGATAACCTGACAAAACGGGTTATCCACAGCCGTCACGGTTTCTGCCTTTCGAGCTTCTTCAGAAACACCGTCATTTCCTTCTCGGCCTGCTTGTCGCCATGGGCCCGGGCCGCTTCCAGCCCCTGCTCCCATGCCTGCCGTGCCGCTGGCAGATCCCCAAGCGCCAATTGTGCCTTGCCCAATAGTTTCCACGCCGCCGAGTACTTCGTATCGAAGCCGACGCAACGCTGCAAGTGCTCGGCTGCCTTCGCGTTCTCCCCCAGATCCAGATAACCCTTGCCGAGGCCGAAGCGCAGCAGCGAGTTATCCACACCCTTGGCGAGCATTTTTTCCAGGGATTCGATCATCGGTCTCGTCTCTAGGTCGATCAGAAGAAACTCAGGCCCACGTGGAACAGCTTCTCCACATCGCGAATATGCTTTTTATCCACAAGGAACAGAATCACATGGTCGCCGGCGGCAATCACCGTGTCGCCATGGGCGATAATCACTTCTTCATCGCGGATGATCGCGCCAATGGTAGTTCCCGGCGGCAGCGCAATGTTGTCGATGGTCTTGCCGATGACCTTGCTCGACTTCGAATCTCCGTGGGCCACCGCTTCGATGGCTTCCGCCGCGCCACGGCGCAATGAGTGCACGCTGACGATATCGCCGCGCCGCACGTGGGCCAGCAAGGTGCCGATGGTTGCCAGTTGCGGGCTGATGGCGATGTCGATGTCACCGCCCTGGATCAGGTCGACGTAGGCCGGGTTGTTGATGATCGTCATCACCTTCTTCGCGCCCAGGCGCTTGGCCAGCAGCGACGACATGATGTTGGCTTCGTCATCGTTGGTCAGGGCGAGGAAGATGTCGGCGTCGGCGATGTTCTCTTCCAGCAGCAGGTCGCGATCCGACGCGCTGCCCTGCAACACCACGGTGCTGTCGAGGGTGTCGGAGAGATAACGACAGCGCGCCGGATTCATCTCGATGATCTTCACCTGATAGCGGCTTTCGATGGCCTCGGCCAGCCGTTCGCCGATCTGCCCGCCACCGGCGATGACGATGCGCTTGTAGCTTTCGTCTAGCCGGCGCATTTCGCTCATCACCGCGCGAATGTTCGCACGGGCGGCAATGAAGAAGACTTCGTCGTCGGCCTCGATCACCGTGTCGCCCTGGGGAAGAATCGGTCGATCGCGGCGGAAAATCGCGGCCACCCGTGTTTCCACATTCGGCATGTGTTCGCGCAACTGGCGCAGCTGCTGGCCCACCAGCGGCCCGCCGTAGTAGGCGCGCACCGCGACCAGTTGTGCCTGGCCTTCGGCGAAATCGATCACCTGCAAGGCGCCGGGATGCTGGATCAGACGCTTGATGTAGTTGGTGACGACCTGCTCAGGACTGATCAGCACGTCGACCGGAATCGCCTCGTTCTGGAACAGCTGCTCCTCGCGGGTCAGATAAGACGCTTCGCGCACCCGGGCAATCTTGGTCGGGGTGTGGAACAGGGTGTGAGCGACCTGGCAGGCAACCATGTTGGTTTCGTCGCTGTTGGTCACCGCGACCAGCATGTCGGCGTCGTCGGCACCGGCCTGACGCAGAATGTTCGGCAGCGAGCCTCGGCCCTGCACGGTGCGGATGTCGAGGCGATCGCCAAGATCGCGCAGACGGTCGCCGTCAGTGTCGACCACCGTGATGTCATTGGCCTCGCTGGCCAGATGTTCAGCCAGCGAACCGCCGACCTGTCCCGCACCGAGGATGATGATTTTCATCCAGTCACTCCATTGAATCCGTTTAGCCGCGCGCGGCAGCGATCTTGATCAGCTTGGCGTAGTAGAACCCGTCATGCCCGCCCTGCTGGGCCAGCAATTGGCGACCATGGGGCTGCTTGATCCCGGCGGCGGTGGCCAGATCCAGCTCCCGCGCGCCCGGCGTGCGCTCAAGGAACGCGGCGATCACTTCGGTGTTCTCGGTCGGCAAGGTCGAGCAGGTGGCGTAGAGCAGAATGCCGCCCACTTCGAGGGTTTTCCACATCGCGTCGAGCAACTCGCCTTGCAGTTGCGCGAGGGCGGCGATGTCGTCGGCCTGACGGGTCAGCTTGATGTCCGGATGACGGCGGATCACGCCGGTGGCCGAGCATGGCGCGTCGAGCAGGATGCGCTGGAACGGTTTGCCGTCCCACCACGCTGCCGTGTCGCGACCGTCGGCGGCGATCAGTTCGGCGCTCAAGCCGAGACGTTCGAGGTTTTCCTTCACTCGCACCAGCCGCTTGGCTTCCAGGTCCACCGCCACCACGCCGGCCAGTGCCGGTTCGGCTTCGAGTATGTGGCACGTCTTGCCGCCCGGCGCGCAGCAGGCGTCCAGCACTCGCTGGCCCGGCGCGAGGTCAAGCAGGTCGGCGGCCAGTTGCGCGGCTTCGTCTTGCACGCTGATCCAGCCTTCGGCGAAGCCAGGCAGGCTGCGCACGTCGGCAGCAGCATCCAGCACGATGCCGTCGCGGCTGAAAGTGCACGGCTGCGCAGCGATTCCCGCTTCTATCAGCAGACCCAGGTATGCGTCACGGCTGTGACGACGACGGTTGACCCGCAGGATCATCGGCGGATGCGCGTTGTTGGCTTCGCAGATGGCTTCCCATTGCTCAGGCCAGAAGGCCTTCAGGGATTTTTGCAGCCAGCGCGGGTGGGCGGTGCGCACCACCGGATCGCGTTCCAGTTCGGCGAAGATCGCCTCATGTTCGCGCTGGGCATTGCGCAGTACGGCGTTGAGCAAGCCCTTGGCCCACGGCTTTTTCAGCTTGTCGGCGCAACCGACGGTTTCGCCAATGGCGGCGTGCGGCGGAACGCGGGTGTAGAGCAGTTGATAGAGGCCGACCAGCAGCAATGCCTCGACATCGGCGTCAGCTGCCTTGAACGGCTTCTGCAGCAGTTTTTCCGCCAGCGCCGACAAGCGTGGCTGCCAGCGCGCGGTGCCGAACGCCAGGTCCTGAGTGAAGCCGCGATCGCGATCCTCGACCTTGTCCAGTTGCGTCGGCAGGGAGCTATTGAGCGAAGCCTTGCCGCTCAGAACGGCGGCGAGTGCCTTGGCGGCGGCCAGACGCGGGTTCATTGCGCGTCCACCGCTGCGCCCAGCACGGTGCCGGTGGCGAATTTCTCACGGCGGCTGTTGAACAGATCGCTGAAGTTCAGCGCCTTGCCGCCGGGCAATTGCAGACGGGTCAGGCACAGCGCCTGTTCGCCGCAGGCGACTAGCAGACCGTCCTTGCTGGCGCCGAGAATCGTGCCCGGTGCGCCTTTGCCTTCGGCCAGTGTCGCCGCGAGCACTTTCAGCGCTTCGCCGTTGAGCGTGCTGTGGGTGATCGGCCATGGATTGAAGGCGCGGACCAGACGCTCCAGCTCGACGGCCGGACGGCTCCAGTCGAGGCGTGCTTCGTCCTTGTTCAGTTTGTGCGCGTAGGTGGCGAGCTCGTCGTTCTGCACTTCGCCTTCCAGGGTGCCGGCGGCCAGACCGGCAATTGCCTGCACCACGGCTGGCGGGCCCATTTCGGCCAGGCGATCATGGAGGCTGCCGCCGGTGTCTTCGGCGCTGATCGGGGTCACGACTTTAAGCAGCATCGGCCCGGTATCGAGGCCGGCTTCCATGCGCATCACGGTCACGCCGCTTTCGGCATCGCCCGCTTCCACGGCGCGCTGGATCGGCGCCGCACCGCGCCAGCGTGGCAGCAGCGAGGCGTGGCTGTTGATGCAGCCCAGGCGCGGAATATCCAGCACCGCTTGCGGCAGGATCAGGCCGTAGGCAACCACCACCATCAAATCCGGCTTGAGCGCAGCGAGCTCGGCTTGAGCGTCAGCGTTGCGCAGGGTCGGCGGCTGCAACACCTGAATATTGTTTTCCAGGGCGAGCTGTTTGACCGGGCTCGGCATCAGTTTTTGCCCACGACCGGCCGGGCGATCCGGTTGGGTGTAGACCGCAACGATCTCGTAAGGGCTGTCCAGCAGGGCCTTGAGGTGTTCGGCGGCGAATTCCGGGGTGCCGGCAAAAACGATGCGCAGTGGCTCAGTCATGGGGGAGTCTCATAAAAAGAAAAAGGCTTGCCGCAGCAAGCCTTTGGAGAGGGGCATCAAGCGTTCTGGCGGTGCTGCTTTTCCAGTTTCTTCTTGATCCGGTCGCGTTTGAGCGTGGACAGGTAATCGACGAACAACTTGCCGTTGAGGTGGTCGCATTCGTGCTGGATGCACACGGCGAGCAGGCCTTCGGCGATCAGTTCGTAAGGCTTGCCGTCACGGTCCAGAGCCTTGATCTTGACCTTCTGCGGGCGGTCGACGTTTTCGTAGAAACCCGGCACCGAGAGGCAGCCTTCCTGGTATTGCTCCATTTCGTCGGTCAGCGGTTCGAACTCGGGGTTGATGAACACCCGCGGTTCGGTGCGGTCTTCGGAAAGGTCCATCACGACGATACGTTTGTGCACGTTGACCTGGGTCGCGGCAAGGCCGATGCCCGGCGCTTCATACATTGTTTCAAACATGTCATCGACCAGCTGACGCACTTCGTCGTCCACTACAGCCACAGGTTTGGCGATAGTGCGCAGACGCGGGTCCGGAAATTCGAGGATGTTCAAAATGGCCATAAGCTTGATTGCTGCACGTGTGAGGTAAAGTCGGGCGATGGCCTGGCGGGTCCGAAGATGCAGGCTACCGTTGTGAAACGTAGCTCCTTGATTTTCAGCATAGAGCAGGGAGCGAGCCACGGGGGCTCTGGCGTTTCACGCGAACGCACATAATAAAGGGATTCACCGCATGAGGAAATCACTACTCGCCCTGCTGTTTCTGGCCTCGGCCGGTACCGCGTACGGGCAAGTGCAACTCAAGGAAGGTTTTCCACAGCAATACACGGTGGTTTCGGGGGATACGCTCTGGGACATCTCCGGTAAATATTTGCGCGAACCCTGGCAGTGGCCGCAGTTGTGGCGGGCCAATCCGCAGATCGAAAACCCCAACCTGATCTATCCGGGCGACACGCTGACGCTCAGTTACGTCAACGGCCAGCCGCGCCTGACCGTCAATCGCGGCGAGTCACGCGGCACCATCAAGCTGTCGCCGCGCATCCGCACCAGTCCGGTGGCCGATGCGATTCCGAGCATTCCGCTCAAATCGATCAACAGCTTTCTGCTGAGCAACCGCATCGTCGACAACGTCGAGGACTTCGACAAGGCGCCGTACATCGTCGCCGGCGATGCCGAACGGGTGCTCAGCGGCACCGGTGACCGGATCTTCGCCCGTGGCCATTTCGATCCGAACCAGCCGGTCTACGGCATCTTCCGCCAGGGCAAGGTCTACACCGATCCGCAGAGCAAGGAGTTTCTGGGGATCAACGCCGACGACATCGGCGGTGGTGAGATCGTCGCCACCGAAGGCGACGTCGCCACCCTCGCCCTGCAACGCACGACCCAGGAAGTGCGCCTCGGCGACCGCTTGTTCAGCGGCGAAGAGCGTTCGATCAACTCGACCTTCATGCCCAGCGCGCCCTCCACCGACATCAACGGCCTGATCATCGATGTGCCGCGCGGCGTCACGCAGATCGGCGCGATGGACGTGGTGACCCTGAACAAAGGCAAACGCGACGGTCTGGCCGAAGGCAACGTGCTGGTGGTGATGAAAACCGGGGAAACCGTGCGCGACCGGATCACCGGCCAGCCGCTGAAAATCCCGGATGAACGTGCCGGATTGCTGATGGTGTTCCGCACCTACGACAAACTCAGTTACGGCCTCGTGCTGAACGCATCGCGCTCGCTGGCGGTGCTGGACAAGGTGCGAAATCCTTAGCTGGCTTCACAAGTTACCAACAGAGTTATCCACAGCTTGTTCCGAAAGGTTCGGGCCTTATAACGATCAAGGATGATCCATGATGATGCCTGTCTCCCCGTCGGTTTCGCCGGCAGAACTGGAAGCGCGCCTGCGCCTGCACCGCTTGCCGGAAATCGGTCCCAAGCGTTTCACCAAATTGCTCGAAGCCTTCGGCTCTGCCTCGAAGGCGATCGGCGCGCCGGCCACCGCCTGGCGTTCGCTGGGTTTGCCGGCGGCCTGCGCCGAGGCCCGACGCTGCCCTGAAGTTCGCGACGGCGCCAGCCATGCATTGCGCTGGCTAGAGCGTCCGGATCAACATTTGTTGATGTGGGATCACCCGGATTACCCGGCCTTGCTGTCGCAGATTCCCGACCCGCCGCCCTTGCTGTTCGTCGCTGGCAACCCACAGATTCTGGAAAAACCGCAGCTGGCGATGGTCGGCAGTCGCCGCGCTTCCCGTCCGGGCATGGACACTGCCGCTGCGTTTTCCCGCAGTCTCGCGGGGGCCGGGTTTGTCATCACCAGTGGCCTGGCGCTGGGCATCGATGCGGCGGCGCATCAAGCCGCTGTGGATGTCGGTGGGCAAACGGTCGGCGTGCTCGGTACCGGCCTGGAAAACTTTTATCCACAGCGCAACCGTCGGCTGGCGGACGCGATGATTGCGTCCGGCAGTGCGGTGCTTTCGGAATTTCCTCTGGACACTGGGCCGACGGCGAGCAACTTCCCGAGACGCAACCGCATCATCAGCGGCTTGTCCCTCGGCGTGCTGGTGGTCGAGGCCAGTGTCGCCAGCGGTTCCTTGATCACCGCACGGCTGGCGGCGGAACAGGGGCGTGAGGTGTACGCCATTCCGGGTTCGATCCATCACCCCGGCGCTCGGGGCTGTCATCAACTGATACGCGACGGAGCCGTGTTGGTGGAAACCATCGAGCATATTCTCGAAGCCCTGCGCGGCTGGCAGCATCTGCCGGTATCCACAGCCGCAGCGAATCCGGAGAACCCGTTGTTGAGCTTGCTGCACGCGGCGCCGCACACCAGCGAGGGGCTGGCCGACAGCAGTGGCTGGGCGCTCCCCAAAGTGCTGGCGGCACTCACCGAACTGGAGATGGATGGCCGCGCGGTGTGCGAAAACGGCCGCTGGTTTGCGCGCGTGAGCTAGGTTTTACATTGAAGATCGGTAAACTGCGCGAAACCTGTTTGCGGAGAGTTTTTCATGGTCAACAGTTGGCGTGTGCAACAAGCCGCACGAGAGATTCGCGCCGGGGCGGTGATTGCCTATCCAACCGAAGCCGTCTGGGGGCTGGGGTGCGATCCTTGGAATGAAGAAGCGGTGGATCGCCTGCTGGCGATCAAGAACCGTTCGGTGGACAAGGGCTTGATCCTCGTCGCCGACAACATTCGTCAGTTCGATTTTCTGTTCGAGGATTTCCCGCAGGACTGGATCGACCGCATGGCCAGCACCTGGCCGGGCCCGAACACCTGGCTGGTGCCGCACCAGAACCTGTTGCCAGAGTGGGTGACCGGGGTGCATGACACCGTGGCGCTGCGGGTCAGCGATCATCCGCAGGTGCGGGATCTGTGCTCGCTGGTAGGGCCGTTGATTTCGACGTCGGCCAATCCGCAGGGGCGGCCGGCAGCGCGCACGCGCTTGCGGGTCGAGCAGTATTTCCGTGGTCAGGTCGATCTGGTGCTTGGCGGAGCGCTTGGCGGTCGCAAGAATCCGAGTCTGATTCGGGATCTGGCCACCGGCAATATCGTGCGTCCGGCCTGATACCACCCTTGGTTAATTTTTGAGTGCTCCTCGGCTTTCATGGCGAGGAGTACTACGCGTGCCTGCGATTTTTCCTTCATGTATCTGAAGTAATAACTCGGGTTTTGGTTTTAAATTTTCCTTTCTACGTCAGATGAATCTTTAAGTATTCAATTGTTGTAATTTTTCCGACGTTATTCTCAGAAGCCACACAGTGGCGATTTTTCTAAAACCATTCATTATTTCAATGCGCTCAGAAAACTTCGAAAAGTTAACGGCTGCGGAGAAGAAATGGATATCAGGGATTCGCAATTAACGGATTATCTGCAGGAGATTCAGACGACCTTTAAAAGGCGTCATGAAAACTATCGCATCGTTATTCTTGAAGCAGGATCAGACACACGAGAGTTTGAACGGTTTGTTTCTCGCCATTTCCGGCTGCGATTGCAACACTACATGTTGACACCCAGAGCCAGGTCACTTGAAACACGCCTGGCGATTATTTCGCGCAGTACCCACTTTCTGTTGTATCAGCACGACAGGCCCACGGCCGTATTGAGAGTGACCCCTGCGCCGTTCGAATGGGCCTCACTGGCGCAGCAGCAACTGTCTCCCGCCACGACGCTGTCGCGCCATGTCGAGTTCAGTCGCTTGATCAGTCACTCGCAAACTCAGTTCCCCATGTCGATCAACGGCCTGCTGGCGGCTGCCACGGAATGGGCGGTCACGCGGGGTTATGAAGGGGTTACCGCGCTCTGCCGATCACCGCAGCGGCGATTGTTCCAGCGCTTCGGCTTGACGCCCATTACCACCGACGCGCTGCGCATCGAACAACGCCAACGCGGCGATTACTGGCTGCTCTCGGCTCAATGGCAGCAAATCCTCACGGCACTTCAACAGTCTGCCCACCTGCTCGCCAACCCATTGGAGACCTCCGTTGATGAATACGCCTCTCAGTTTTGAACAACAATTAAGCCTGCTCGATGAGCGAATCGAAAAGTCATGGGCCGATATTCTGGAAAGTTCGCGGCTGGTGAAAGCCATCCGTGAGGGCAGCGTTTCCAAAGCCTTGTATGCGATCTACATGATTCAGACTTTTCACTACACGGCGCACAATGCGCGAAATCAAGGATTGGTCGGTGTCCGACATGCGGGTAATCCTGTGTATGCAAAGTTCTGTTTTGAACATGCGGCACAGGAAGTCGGCCATGAAAAGATGGCACTACACGATGTCATGAGTCTTGGTTTGAAGAATGAAGTGTTTGATATTCCGCCTGCACTTCCGGCTACAGATGTATTGATCGCGTACTTATACTGGATTTCCTTTACCGGTAATCCGCTACAACGACTTGGTTATAGTTATTGGGCAGAAAATGCCTACCAGTTCATTACTCCGCTCATAGATAGTCTGAGTGAAACACTGTCGCTAAAACCCGCTCAACTTACATTCTTCATTGCACATTCCGACATTGATATCGAGCACTTCAACGAAATCAAACTGATGCTGCAACGCACCTGCAAGCGTCAGGAGGACTGGGATGCGATTAGCACTGTCATGGAAACCAGCCTGCGCCTGACCGGCAACATGCTTGAGGCGGTCTATGAGCAGTTCGAGGCCTGGCAAAACGGGCTGGCGCCCGGTTATGACTTCCTCCACGCCCTGGCCAACCAATGAAGGCCGCCCGCCGATGTTCCGATCAGATGGCTGGAGGCAGACATGGCTGATTATTTCGACCGGCTCAACTACACGCTCGGGGATGAGGACACCGCGCTTGAGTACGCGATCCTGCCCAGACGTGCCGGGCACGTGCTGGGTATCGCCGGATGCGGCGGCCGGCTGTTGCCGTTATTGGCCGCCTCCCCGACACGCATGACCTGTACCGATATCAGCGCGCCGCAACTGGCGTTTACCCGATTGCGGTTTGCCCTGCTGGAACAGACCGATCACGAGTCGTTCATGGCGTTCATGGGCTATCGAATGGAAAGTATGCGGGCGCGGCGCCGCTCTCTTTTCCAGCAACTGGTTTTACCGCCGGCGGATCGTCGCTGGTTGTCCGCTTTCTTCCAGTCCCGACGTTGGGAAGCGCCGATCTACATGGGCGCATTCGAGCAAACCCTGAAGCGGTTGGCGAAGATCACCGGACTGTTTACCGGCAAGGCCGGCCGGGGCATTTTTCAGTTCAGCCAGCTTGACGAACAAACGGAATATTACCGAGCCCGCTTTCCGCTCAGGCGCTGGAAAGCCGTGATCGCTTTGCTGGGAAACGCGGCGGTCCTCAATTCGTTGTTGTACAAGGGCGCGTTTCCACCCAACAACCTCGGGATCAGTTCCCGCGCGGCGTATCTGGGAATTTTCCATACGTTGTTCACCACTCAAGTGGTCCGCGAGAGCTTTTTCCTGCAAATGCTGTTTTTCGGTGAGCTGCGTTATCCACAAGGCTTTCCGCTGGAGTGCGATCCGCAGATCTTCCAGCGGGCCCGTGAGGGACTTCGGCAGTGCGAGTTACGTGTGATGCAGGCTGACATCCTTGACTGTGCTGCCGGGGAAGCCGACATCGATTTCGTATCGCTGTCGGACGTGCCTTCTTTCATGCCCGAAGCGGCCGGCAAGAACGTTTTGCAGCGCCTGGCCCCGGCGCTGTCGGAAAACGCACAGGTGGTCATGCGGGGGCATTTGCATGTGGTGCGACCCGATTGCGCTGGCTTCTGCGATATCACCCACCAGTACCAGGCAGACATTGCACGAGAAAGAACCCAGCTCTGGCATGTCCAGGTCTATCGCCGCTCTCCCTCTTTGCAGGTATCCCGATGAACACCTTTCAACCGACCGTCAATTGGATCAAAAACCGTGTCCGGCAAGCGCGTGACGATCAGCAACAGCTGTTCGATGCAGGGCTGAACGGCCTGAAGCTGGATAAGCGTGAAGGCAAGGAGATCGAACTCGACAACGGCGAACGGCTGACCGAGTTTCTTTCCTGCTCTTATCTGGGCCTGGAATGTGATCCTCGTTTGATTCGAGGAGCCATGAGCGCTGCGGAGTCTTTCGGTGTGCAGTTCGCCGCCGCACGAACTCGGGCGCTGTTGCCGCCCATGCGTGAGCTGGATGAACTGCTGAACCGGATATTTCAGGGACACACAGTTACCTTCAACTCGGTGGGCAGTGCGCACCTTGGCTGTCTGCCGCTGCTCGGCTCCGGCGAGATGCCCTCGTATCCCATGCGTCGTGGCCCGTGCTGGATCGTCGACCGTGCCGCTCACGCTTCGATGCAGGTGCTGCAAGGCATTCTCTGGCAATTCGGGCCAATACAGCGCCGCGATTGCAGCGACGTAGAGCAGGTCGAAGAAGCGTGTTCAACGGCAGTCGCGGCGGGTAATACCCCGATCATCCTGACCGACAGCATTGGCTCAATGCGCGGTGTGTACCCTATCAATCGGCTGCTGCAACTGGCGGAGCGTTTCGACGGTTATCTCTATGCGGATGACGCCCACGGTACCTCGATCCATGGCTTGGCCGGAGGTGGTTACGCTCTGGACGCGGCGGATGAACGCCAGCGCGGCCGGCTGATCCTCCTGTCGTCGCTGTCCAAGGCGTTCGGTGCAACCGGTGGGGCAATCACTGTGCGCACCGAAGCCGATGCCGAGATGATTCGGCGCCATGCGTCGACTTACACGTTTGGCGGGCCATTGTCCGTTGGCGGGGTAGGTGCGGCAGTCGCTTCCGGCAAAATCCATTTGTCCCCGGAACTGGAGCAGTTGCAGGCGGCGTTGTGGCGAAACATCGCCACGGTCGACAGGTTGCTGGGGCCGGTGCTGGGCAATCATCACGTCGCGTCTCCCATTCGTTTTATCCGTGTCGGGGCCGAGAGAGATGCGATAAGCCTGGCGCAGCATTTGCGCCGGCAGGGCATGGCGGTCACCACCGCGGTGTTTCCGGTGGTGGCCAAGGGCGAGGCCATTTTGCGTCTGGCCATCAGCGCGAGCCACAGTCAGCTCCATCTGGAGTCTCTGGCGAACGCCGTCCGTAGCGGATTTGATGAGTTGGGCATTCGTCAGGGAGGGCGCGGCAATGAGCAATGAACCGGTCACCGACGTTTGGACCGAGGCGCTTGTGCATAAATTGGCTCACGCGCGTTCACTGCCGTGGTTTCGTGCGCTGTATCCGCGAATCCTGGAAGTGCGGGGATTGGCCGATCTGCATCGATTGCCGGTTCTGGCGGTGGAAGACGAGTCCGGCGGCGTGCTGTTTTCCGCGCTCGGTGAAGCTTCCCATCGAGCACCGGGCGGCGGACTGACCCTGACCTCGGGAGGCAGCACCGGCAATCGCAAACAGATCACCCATTCCTGGGCGTTCAACGCTGCAATCGTGCCCTTGGGGGCACGGATGTTCGGTGCGACGGACGAACGCCCTGAGGTGGTCGTCAACTGCCTGACAGCCGGGGAAATGCAGGGTGCCTTTCAATACGCGGCAGCCATCGTCGAGCACATTGGCGCACGCCTGCTGCCTGCCGGTTCACAGATGGGCGTGCAGCGCGTTGCCGAGCTCATTGAGGCACACAAGGCAGATGCGTTGATATGCACATCCTCCTTCGCCACCGCGTTGTTCAATCATAAGAAAGTCGGCGCTGTGCAATTGTGCAGCCTGAAGTGGCTTTACTACATTGGAGAACCCTGCAGTAAAACGCTGCGCGACCAGTTGGCCCGGGACTGGCCGATGCTCAACATTCGCTCGTTGGGCTACAGCTCGACGGAGACCGGCCCCATCGGTTTTCAGTGTGCTCATCTGGAGCATGGCTTTTATCACCTGCATGCCGATGCCATGCTGCTCGAAGTGGTTGATCCGTTGACCCTTCAAGCTGTGGCTGAAGAAGAAACCGGTGAGTTCTTACTGACACCGCTGCTGCCTGATCATGTGCCGTTGTTGCGTTACCGGATCGGCGATCGTGGGCGAATCCTGCGCACAGTGACGAAGTGCGACTGTGGCAGTTCCATGCCGGTACTGGCGCTTGAGGGGCGGGTGGAAACATCGATCAAACTGGGGGGCGCGATCATCACTCAGTCACAGGTGTTGCACGTACTCCGACAGCTTTTGCCGCAGCTGCAGAACACCGATGTCCAGGTGCAGATTGATCGACAGCCCGAGGGGACACGCATGCGTCTGGTCATAGCCGAGGACGTACTGACAGCCAACGCACAGAGCGTCATTGAAGATGCGTTGCAAGTCGAAGGACAGGCCAGTGCATTGCTCAGGCTGCCGGGTGTTTTGGGGGTGGAGGTGAAGCGTCTTGCCCGTCAGGAATTCGAAACCACCCTGGCCGGCAAGACGCCGTTTTTCGTGACGACGGAAAAGACCCCGGTACAGTCATGAAGATGAGCCGAGGTCATCGGTGGTCAGGGCAGCAGAACAGTGGAGCCCGTGGTGCGCCGTGCAGACAGCTCGGTCTGCGCTTTCGCCGCATCAGCCAGTGGATAACGCTGGCTGATATCCACTTTCAGCTTGCCGCTGGTGATCATCCCGAACAGCTCGTCGGCCATGCGCTGCAGGTTTTCGGCGTTATTGGCGTAGGTCGCCAGGGTCGGACGGGTGACGTACAGCGAACCTTTCGCCGCCAGAATCCCCAGGTTCACCCCGTCCACCGCGCCCGACGCATTGCCGAAGCTCACCAGCAGGCCACGGGGCGCCACACTGTCCAGCGAAGCCGGCCAGGTGTCCTTGCCGACGCCGTCGTAGACCACCGGGACTTTTATCCCGTCGGTCAATTCCAGCACCCGTTGGGCGACATTTTCGTGGCTGTAGTCGATGGTTTCCCAGGCGCCGTGGGCCTTGGCCAGATCGGCTTTGGCTTTCGAGCTGACGGTGCCGATCAGCTTCACGCCCAGGGCCTTGGCCCATTGGCAGGCGAGCAAGCCGACACCGCCGGCCGCTGCGTGGAACAAAATGGTTTCGCCACCCTTGAGTTCGTAGGTCTGGCGCAGCAGGTATTGCACGGTCAGGCCCTTGAGCATCACGCCGGCGGCGGTTTCGAAGCTGATGGCGTCGGGCAGGTGCACCAGATTCGCTTCCGGCAGAACGTGGACGTCGCTGTACGCGCCCAACGGGCCGCTGCCGTACGCCACACGGTCACCGACCTTGAATCGGGTGACCTCGCTGCCCACGGCCTCGACAATGCCGGCGCCTTCCGCACCCACGCCCGAAGGCAACGCCGGTGGCGCGTAAAGACCGCTGCGGTAGTAGGTGTCGATGAAGTTCAGGCCGATGGCCTTGTTGCTCACGCGAACCTGCTGCGGACCGGGTTCGGCCGGTTGATAGTCAACGTACTCGAGCACTTCGGGGCCGCCGTGGGCGCGGAACTGGATTCGCTTGGCCATCTGCCTACTCCTTGGGTCATTTGGGAAGGCCCCTATCGAACGCTCATGCTTGATCTTCGTCAACTGCGGCGTGCCGGTTTGCGATGGTATGCTACGCGCCCATTTGCGCGGGCGCCGCGCAGTTCCGCCCGATCCAAGGTGAAGCCATGACGACCCGCACCGACGCCGTAAAGGCCTATCTGCTCGACCTGCAAGACCGCATCTGCGCCGCGCTGGAAACTGAAGACGGCGGCACGCGCTTCGTCGAAGACGCCTGGACCCGTCCGGCCGGCGGTGGCGGTCGGACCCGGGTGATCGAGAACGGCACGGTGATCGAAAAGGGCGGCGTCAACTTTTCCCACGTCTTCGGCAGTGGCCTGCCACCGTCTGCCAGTGCCCATCGGCCGGAGCTGGCCGGGCGTGGTTTCGAAGCCCTTGGCGTGTCGC
This sequence comes from Pseudomonas sp. GW456-12-1-14-TSB6, assembly GCF_059424205.1. Taxonomy (NCBI): domain Bacteria; kingdom Pseudomonadati; phylum Pseudomonadota; class Gammaproteobacteria; order Pseudomonadales; family Pseudomonadaceae; genus Pseudomonas; species Pseudomonas sp. GW456-12-1-14-TSB6. The sequence continues at coordinate 94,220 of NZ_JBWKZE010000006.1, read as the reverse complement.
TGGTGATTCACCCGCACAACCCGCATGTACCGACGTCCCACGCCAACGTGCGCTTTTTCATCGCCGAGAAGGAAGGTGAAGAGCCGGTCTGGTGGTTCGGCGGTGGCTTCGACCTGACCCCGTACTACGGCAACGAAGAAGACTGCATCCACTGGCACCGCGTCGCCGAGCAGGCCTGCGCGCCGTTCGGCCCGGACGTCTACCCGCGCTACAAGGCCTGGTGCGACACCTACTTCCACATCAAGCATCGCCACGAACCGCGCGGTATCGGCGGGTTGTTCTTCGATGACCTGAACGAGTGGGACTTCGACACCAGTTTCGCCTTCATGCGCGCCATCGGCGATGCGTACATCGACGCTTACCTGCCAATCGTGCAACGGCGCAAGAACGACGCCTTCACCGCCAAACAGCGCGAGTTCCAGGAATTCCGCCGTGGCCGCTACGTCGAATTCAACCTGGTTTACGACCGTGGCACCCTGTTCGGCCTGCAATCGGGCGGGCGCACCGAGTCGATCCTGATGTCGCTGCCACCGCAAGTGCGCTGGGCCTACGACTGGAAAGCCGAGCCGGGCAGCGAAGAAGCGCGCCTGACCGAGTACTTCCTGCAAGACCGCGACTGGCTGGCTCAGGCCTGAGGACTTGTGATGGATCGTTACGTTGTTTTCGGTAACCCGGTTGGTCACAGCAAGTCGCCGATGATTCACAAACTGTTCGCCGAACAGACCGGGCAGCGTCTCGACTACAGCACCCTGCTGGCGCCGCTCGAGGACTTTTCCGGCTGCGCCACGGCGTTTTTCCAGGAAGGTCGCGGCGCCAACGTGACCGTGCCGTTCAAGGAAGACGCCTATCGCCTGGCCGACAGCCTGACTGCCCGCGCCAAACGCGCGGGTGCGGTGAATACTTTGAGCAAGCTCGACGACGGCAGCCTGCTCGGCGATAACACCGACGGCGCCGGGCTGGTGCGCGATCTGACGGTCAACGCCGGGTTCAGCCTCGCCGGCAAACGCATTCTGCTGCTCGGCGCCGGTGGCGCGGTGCGTGGTGCGCTGGAGCCGTTGCTGGCGGAAAAACCGGCCTCGGTGATCATCGCCAATCGCACGGTGGACAAGGCCGAGCTGCTGGCCGAACTGTTCTGTGATCTGGGGCCGGTGTCGGCCAGTGGTTACGACTGGTTGCGCGAGCCGGTGGACGTGATCATCAACGCCACCTCCGCCAGCCTCACCGGCGACGTGCCGCCGATTGCGCCAAGCCTGATCGAGCCCGGCAAGACCTTGTGCTACGACATGATGTACGGCAAGGAACCGACCGCGTTCTGCCGCTGGGCCAGCGAGCACGGCGCGGGTGTGGTGATGGACGGTTTGGGCATGCTGGCCGAACAGGCTGCCGAGGCGTTCTTCCTGTGGCGCGGTGTGCGTCCCGACACTGCGCCGGTTCTGGCGGAATTGCGTCGGCAGTTGGCGCTGTAAGGCGCCCTCAGTCCTCGAAGCGGATCGGGCATTTCTCCGGCCCTTCGAGTTTGCGCAACTCCTCCACCACCTGCGGTCGCGCCTGACGCAAGGTCAGGCTGCGATCCTGGCGCAACAGGCGCCGGGCTTCCTGATGGAGCATTTCCACGCCGGAATAGTCGATGAAGTTGATCTGCTGCGCCTCGATCACCACCCGCGCGCCGTGCATCCGTTGCAGGCGCACTTGCAGATAGTGGCTGGCGCCGAAAAAGATCGAGCCGCCGACCCGCAGTACATCATCTTCGCCATCACGCCAGTGCTGTACTCTCGGCTGCGAGGTGCGCTTGAGGTAGAAAAACAGCGACGCCAGCACGCCAGCGTAGATTGCCGTCTGCAATTCCAGCAGCAACGTGGCAATGCAGGTCAGGCCCATCACCACGAATTCCGCCCGGCTGACCCGCAGCAGCGCACGAATGCCGCGATGATCCACCAGTCCCCAGGCGATCAGCAGAATGCTGCCGGCCATGGCCGGAATCGGAATATGCGCGATCAGCCCCGCACCGAAAATCGCGAACAGTGCCACCCACAACGCCGAAAACACCCCGGCCAGTGGCGAACACGCCCCGGCCTCATAGCTCAGCCCGGAACGGGTGAACGAGCCAGCGGACAACGATCCCGAAAAGAACGCCCCGACAATATTCGAAAGACCCTGCGCGCGCACTTCCTGGTTGGCGTCGAGCAACTGTTGCGAGCGTGCGGAAATCGAACGGGCAATCGACAGGCTGGTGACCAGCCCGAGCATGCCCACCGCCACGGCACTGGGCAGCAGGCGCAGGATCAGATCCATATCCAGCGGCAATCCACTGAACGGCGGCAAGCGCCCGACAAATGCACTGACCAATTGAACATGGCCGAACATCGCCGGCCACAGCCACACCACCAGACTGCCGAGGACCAAGGTCATCAACAGCGTCGGCCAGCGAGGTAGCCATTGTTTGAGCAACGCACCGACCACCACCGTTGCCACACCAAGGAGCAGCGATGGTTTATCCACAGCCCCGAGATGGCGCAGCAGATCCATCAGGCTGGCCAGCGCCGTGGCCTTGGCCGGCAGATCCAGTCCCAGCAGGTTCGGCAATTGACCGATGGCAATCACCACCGCAGCGCCGAGGGTGAAACCCAGCACCACGGAATGCGAGACAAAATTTACCAGCGCGCCGAAGCGCAACAGGCCAAGCAGCCACTGGAAAATCCCGGCGAGGAAGGTCAGTAGCAGGATCAGGGTGATGTAGTCCTGAGACGCAGGCACAGCCAGCGGACTGACACTGGCGAACAGCACAATCGAAATCGCTGCCGTCGGCCCACAGATCAGATGCCACGACGAGCCCCACAGACAAGCAATCAACACCGGAACGATGGCGGCGTAGAGCCCGTATTCCGGTGGGAGACCGGCGATCAGGGCGTAGGCAATCGACTGGGGCAACGCGAGAATCGCCCCGCTGAGGCCGACGACCAGGTCCCGCCCGACGCTGGCGCGGTTCTGCCGGGGCAGCCAGGTCAGGAAGGGGAAAAGTGAGCGGCGGCTGGGGAGGGCCATGGATCCTCTCGGATGAAATTTTGCGCATTGTACGCAGCCCGGGACGCGGAGCGTCCATTGCGGCATTCCCACGCAGAGCGTGGGAACGATCGGCCCGCGCAGTTACAGTTTGGCTTTAACTGCCGCCAACGCATCTTTGCCGTCCACGGTCTTCACACCATCAAGCCACTTGTCCAACACCCCCGGATTCGCCTTGATCCACGCCTTCGCCGCCTCCGCATTGCTGACCTTCTTGTTCACCACCTCGGCCATGATGCTGTTCTCCATCTCCTGAGTGAACGAAAGATTGGTCAGCAATTTACCCACATTCGGACAAGCCTCGGCATAGCCCTTGCGGGTCAGGGTGTAGACGCTACCGGTGTCGCCAAAGTACTTCTCGCCGCCCTTGAGGTAGTGCATTTTCAGCTGCACGTTCATCGGGTGCGGGGTCCAGCCGAGGAAGGTGACGAATTTCTGTTTCTTCACCGCCCGCGAGACTTCGGCCAGCATCGCCTGTTCGCTGGACTCGATCAGCTTCCACTGGCCCAGGTCGAAGTCGTTTTTCTTGATGATCTCTTGCAGCGAGATGTTCGCTGGCGCGCCCGAGCCGATGCCGTAAATCTTCTTCTCGAATTTATCGGCGTACTTATTCAAGTCGGCGAAGTTATGCACACCCGCGTCCCACACGTAATCCGGCACGGCCAGGGTGAATTCGGTGCCGTCGAGGTTCTTCGCCAATTGGGTGACGTCACCGGTGGCGACGAACTTGTCGTAGAAACCCTGCTGCGCCGGCATCCAGTTGCCGAGGAACACGTCGACCTGGCCATCCTTCAAGCCGCCGAAGGTGATCGGCACCGCGAGGGTGTCGACCTTGGCCCTGTAGCCCATGCCATCCAGCAGAAACCCGGTGATGGCGTTGGTCGCGGCGATGTCGCTCCAGCCGGGATCGGCCATTTTCACCGTGTCGCAGCTCTCGGCGAACGCAGATGCGCTGCCCAGTGCCAGCAGACTGACCGTCACGACTGTGGATAACTTGACCATGGACTTCCCCTTAACGTTATTGGTTTTGGCAGGGTTGTGGATAACGGGCCTTGCGCTCCAGGTCATCGAGGTCGATGTGGTTGCGCATGTATTGCTGACTGGCGTCCACCAGCGGCTGGTGATCCCAGCTCTTCAGTTTGCCGATCGTCAGCGCCTCGGCGACAAAACGCCGGCGACGCTGGCTTTCAAGGACTTCGCGGTGGATTGCCGGGATGTCCCACTTGGCCCGCGCTTCGGCAAGAAAGTCGTCGAACAGCTGGCGATGTTGTGGCGATTGGCTGAGTTCTTCCTGCTCGCGTGGATCGTTATCCACATCGAAGAGTAGGCAAGGGTCGGTTTCGCTGTAGATGAATTTGAAGGCGCCACGACGAATCATCATCAGCGGGCTGACGGTGCCTTCGGCCATGTATTCGCCGAACACTTCGTCGTGACCGCCCTGCCCTTGCAGGTGCGGAACCAGCGAACGGCCGTCGAGCGGCAGATTCGGTTCCAGGTTGCCGCCGGCCAGTTCGACAAAGGTCGGCAACAGATCGGCGGTGGAGACTGCAGCGCTGACACGGCCCGATTTGAACTGACTGGGCGCACTTATCAACAGGGGCACTCGCGCGGCCATTTCGTACCAGTGCATTTTGTACCAGAGGCCCTTCTCGCCGAGCATGTCGCCATGGTCACCGGAAAACACGATGACCGTGTCGTCCGTCAGCCCACAATCTTCGAGGGTTTGCAGAAGTTTGCCGACGTTGGCGTCGATATAGCTGCATGCACCGAAGTACGCGCGGCGCGCATCGCGGATCTTATCCACAGGCAGCGGCTTGTCCCACAGGTCGTAGACCTTGAGCAATCGCTGGGAGTGCGGGTCGAGTGAATGCTGATCCGATGTCGTAGGAAGCGGGATATCCGCATCGTCGTACAAATCCCAGAACGCCTTGGGAATCGTGTACGGATCGTGAGGGTGAGTCATCGACACGGTCAGGCAGAACGGCTGGTCGCCATCCTCGCGAATATGGTCGAACAGATATTGCTGAGCCTTGAACACCACCTCTTCGTCGAAGTCGAGCTGGTTGGTGCGCACGCACGGCCCGGCCTGCAACACCGAAGACATGTTGTGATACCAGCTCGGCCGCACATCAGGCTCGTCCCAGTTCACCGCCCAGCCGTAGTCGGCCGGATAAATGTCACTGGTCAGGCGCTCTTCGTAACCGTGCAGTTGATCGGGGCCGCAGAAATGCATCTTGCCCGACAGCGCGGTGCGATAGCCGAGGCGGCGAAGGTAATGGGCGTAGGTAGGAATGTCGGCGGGGAAATCGGCGGCGTTGTCGTAGGCGCCGATCTTGCTCGGCAACTGGCCGCTGACCAGGGTGAAACGCGACGGTGCGCACAGCGGGCTGTTGCAGTAAGCGGCATCGAATACCACGCCTTGTTCGGCGAGGCGGCTGAGATTTGGCAGTTTGATCGGCGACGGGCCGTAGAACGGCAACATTGGCGCGGCCATTTGATCGGCCATGATGAAAAGAATGTTCTTGCGCTTCATGTGATCGCGGCATTCCATAGTGAATATTTATGCGACATTGCTGCGATCGAGCATGGAGTCCACGCAATATCCGGTAAAGCCCGCGCCGGACAATGACTAGGATAAGCACAGCTTATGTATGAAGCCCTCGGTGATTTGTCGCTCGACCTGCTGCGCGCTTTCGAGGCGGCGGCCCGTCATCGCAGTTTTACCGCTGCGGCGGTGGAGCTCGGCACGACGCAACCGGCAATCAGCCAGCAGATCAAACGGCTGGAAGAGCAACTCGGCACACGGCTGTTCGATCGTATCTACCGGGGCATCGAACTGACCGAGGTCGGCTCGATCCTGTTCGAGCAAGTTACCCTTGGTTTGCAGAATATCGACGCGGGATTAAGCGCGATCAGCTCACAACAGCAGCACGAAGTACTGCAGGTCGCTACCGATTTCGCCTTCGCCGCGTATTGGCTGATGCCGCGTCTGCACCGTTTCCATGAAGCTTATCCACAGGTGGATGTGAGCCTGGTCACCAGCGAGCGCAATCACAACATGCTGCGTCCAGATATCGACGTTGCCGTGCTTTTCGGCGACGGTCGATTCAAACAGGGCGAGAGTCACTGGTTGTTCAGCGAAGAAGTATTCCCGGTGTGCAGCCCGCAATTGCTCAAGGATCGTCCCCTGCCCATGCCCGCCCAGGCATTGATGGAGTTTCCATTGCTGCACCTGCGCGGGGAAAACAGCAGCAACTGGTTCGACTGGAGCGGTCTGTTTCGCGCGCTGAACATCAGCACACCGCCGGCCCCGGGCCAACTGCGCTTCGACAATTACACTTTGTTGATTCAAGCGGCGATTGGCGGTCAGGGCGTGGCCATCGGCTGGCGGCACCTTGTGGATAACTTGCTCACCCAGGGTTTGTTGTGCCGGCCGATCGCTGAGACCATCCTGTCGCGCCTCGGTTATTACGTGGTGCTGCCGCAACGCAAACGCCGGGGCGCGTTGATCCAGACGTTCGTGGATTGGCTGATGGCCGAACAAGCCAGCAGCGCCGAATCCCTGGCCGGGCTGCCGTTGCCTTCGATTGCTGTGTAACGGATCAAGAGGCGGCAACAAAATCCACGTGCTGACGCAGATGCAAATTCAGCCGCAGCTCATCGGCAATGCCCACCGCTACCCGGTTCAGGCGCTCCAGCGGTTCGGCCAGACCCGGTTCGAGCGTGCGGCCGACCTGATTGAAATGCTCGATCGTCAGCCCGGCGACGCTGCGCGGTGCATTCACCAGCGTCCAGTGCAGCGGGCTGCTTTGCAGGGCTTCGCGCACTTCCAGAGCGGCGTGGCGTTGCAGCGGGTCGGCGTTTTCCGGATCGTCCAGTGCTTCGAATTCGCCGATGACAAACAGCCGCGAGACGTTTGCCGCCTGTAGCCCATCGATCAGTGCATCCACCGCCAGCACCTGTTCCACCGGCCCCAGCACCACGGATTTCTCGACATGATCACTGCTCAGTGGCAAGCCCGGCGCATTCAGCAGGCAGATCACTGCCGTGCTGCCGGCCACGCTCTGATTGACCCGCTCGGCATCGAGCAGATCGCCGCTTTTGGTGCGCAGCCCCGGCCGTGGGGCGAGCGCCGTCAGATCGTCGAGGATGGCAATGACTTCGTGCTGGCGACGCAGCAGTTCAGCCATCAACGCACTGCCCAGGCTACTCATGGCACCATAGAGCACCACTTTCACCGCCGGGGTTTCGGCATTTTTCATGGCTGAGGTCCCTTTTGTTTTCCCTTGTATGGCGTGTGACATACGGGCAGCGCCGAGGGTTCGAACCGATTCAGAGGGTTTGCGATGCAGACGATCAAGGGTTATCACGCCCACGTTTATTACGACGCCAGCACGATCGAACAGGCGCGGGTGCTGTGTGAGCAGGCCGCGCAATTATTTCCATTGAAGATGGGCCGCGTGCATGAGCGCCCGGTCGGCCCGCACCCGGACTGGAGCTGCCAGCTGGCCTTCGGCCCGGAGCTGATCGGCGATGTGCTGCCGTGGCTGGCGCTCAATCGCAAGGGATTGGTGGTGTTCCTGCACCCGGACACCGGCGATGACTTGCTCGACCACACCGACCATGCAATCTGGATGGGCGCGATGCGGCCGCTGGATCTGTCTGTTTTTTAATCAGATGGTTTCTTCGGGTTCGCCAGGTAAATGCTCGTCCAGGTGCAGCCATGGCAACTGGCTGTCGGTCCAGATATGCCGCTCTGCGGCGGCCTGCTCCGGATGATCCAGTGTGGCGATCGTCAGGTCGATGCTCTCGGGACTGAGCAACGTTATCAGCGCCAGTTGTGCGCCGCAGTTCGGACAGAAGAACCGGGCGCAACTGGTCGACGAGTCATAGCGCGAAGGCGTCCCGGCCAGCCACTGGAAGTTCGCTGCCGGCAGCGTGATCCAGGTGGTGACGATGCCGCCGCTGACCTTTCGACAGACCGAACAATGACAGTGGGCGATGTCGTGCAACGCTCCGCTGAACTGATAGCGGATATGTCCGCAATGGCAGCCACCGCTGTGCAACTCAGTCATCGCCCTGCCCTCCGCTTCCCGTGTTCATTGACTCTAGCCCGCATCCGACGGCCGGTTGGCCGTTCGCCCAAAGCTTTCTTGCGCGAAAGGTAGCTGAAAGGTTCCCCGATTAGGATCGCCCCCACTGCCGGCAACAGACCGGTTGGCCAACGCGTGTGATTGCTCGCACGACAGGCCCAATTAACAACAACAATGGTGATTCTGATGTCCTCTGTAACGCGCCTCCTCGCTCCGACTCCGCCCGTACGCCTCGTGCTTCCCGTTCTGCGCTGATCCAACCCGATCCGCTCACTTACCTAGCCGCGCTACGCCTGGAGTATTCCCATGCTGACTTTCCTTGGCTTCGCCATGGTCATCACGTTCATGTTCCTGATCATGACCAAGCGCCTGTCTGCGCTGATCGCTCTGATCATCATCCCGATCCTGTTCGCCCTGTTCGGTGGCTTTGCTCCGAAGATCGGCCCGATGATGCTCGAAGGTATTACCAAGCTTGCGCCGACCGGCGTGATGCTGATGTTCGCGATTCTGTATTTCGCCCTGATGATCGACTCCGGCCTGTTCGACCCGGCCGTGCGCAAGATCCTCAAACTGGTCAAGGGCGACCCGCTGAAAGTTTCGGTCGGCACCGCCGTTCTGGCGCTCGTCGTTTCCCTCGATGGTGACGGCGCGACCACTTACATGATCTGCGTGGCCGCCATGCTGCCGCTGTACAGCCGCATCGGCATGAGCCCGCGGATCATGGCCGGTCTGATCATCCTCGCCGGCGGCGTGATGAACATGACCCCATGGGGTGGCCCGACCGCCCGTGCCGCCAGTGCGCTGCACGTGGACCCGTCGGACATTTTCGTACCGATGATCCCGGCGATGGCTGCCGGTGTGGTGGCGATCCTGATCATTGCCTACTTCTACGGCAAACGTGAGCGTGCGCGTCTGGGTGAGCTGCACCTGATCGGCGACGAAATCGATCACAGCGAAATCAGCGTCTCGCAATTCCCGGATGCCCGCCGTCCGAAACTGATCTGGTTCAACGGCCTGCTGACCCTGGCCCTGATGTGCACTCTGATCGCCGGCCTGTTGCCGCTGCCGGTGCTGTTCATGGTGGCGTTCAGTATTGCCATGATCGTCAACTACCCTTGCCTGCAAATGCAGAAGGATCGCGTCGCCGCCCACGCCGGCAGCGTGCTGTCGGTGGTCAGTCTGATCTTCGCGGCAGGCATTTTCACCGGTATCCTGTCGGGCACCGGCATGGTCGATGCGATGTCGAAAAGCCTGCTGGCGGTGATCCCTGATTTCCTCGGCCCGTACCTGGCGGTGATCACGGCGCTGGTGAGCATGCCGTTCACGTTCTTCATGTCGAACGACGCGTTCTACTACGGTGTGTTGCCGGTGTTGTCCGAAGCGGCCAGCCATTACGGCATCACCGCGGTGGAAATGGCCCGTGCCTCGATCGTCGGTCAGCCGGTTCACCTGCTGAGCCCACTGGTGCCGTCGACATACCTGCTGGTCGCACTGGCGGGGATCGAGTTCGGCGATCACCAGCGTTTCACCCTGAAGTGGGCAGTGCTGGTCTGCCTGTGCATACTGGTCGCCGCCCTGTTGTTGGGGACTTTCCCGCTGTTCAGCACGTTGTAACGGCACCAAACTCACCCGGACGCCAGCTGATTGCTGGCGTCCTGGTTTAACACTCGCTCAAAGGAATACACATGGAATGGCTGACCAACCCTGAGATCTGGGTTGCCTTCTTCACCCTGACCGCCCTGGAAATCGTTCTGGGCATCGATAACATCATCATGATTTCGATCCTGGTCAGCCGCATGCCCAAACACATGCAGCAGCGCACCCGGATCTTCGGTCTTGGCCTGGCCATGATCACGCGGATCCTGTTGCTGCTGTCGATCACCTGGGTCATGCGCCTCACCGCCGACCTGTTCGAAGTGTTCGGCCAGGGCATTTCCGGCCGCGACCTGATCCTGTTCTTCGGTGGCCTGTTCCTGCTGTGGAAAAGCTCGCAGGAGATGTACCACGCACTGGAAGGTGAAGACGAAGCTGGCGACGAGCCTTCGGGCAAGGGCGGCAACTTCCTCTACACCATCATCCAGATCGCAATCATCGACATCGTGTTCTCGCTGGACTCGGTGATCACCGCCGTCGGCATGGTGTCCCACGTTCCGGTCATGGTCGCGGCGATCATCGTGGCCGTGCTGGTGATGATGCTGGCCTCGGGCAAGATCAGCGAGTTCATCGACAAGCACCCGTCGCTGAAAATGCTCGCGCTGTCGTTCCTGCTGGTAGTCGGTACCGTGCTGATTGCCGAGTCGTTCGACGTGCACGTACCGAAAGGCTACGTCTACTTCGCCATGGCGTTCTCGCTGGCGGTCGAAGCGATCAACATCAAGATGCGCACCGCCATCGCGAAAAAACGCAAACAGCAGGATCCGGTGAAATTGCGCAAGGATATTCCGGGTCAGTAACCCGAATGCTGCGCAACAGATCAAAGGGCCTTCGGGCCCTTTTTTCATGGCTGCATGAACCTGTTTTCATGACACTTTTGTTTCAATCCCCGCTTTAGCTGTGCAATGCTGGCGCCCAGACCGTTAGCCAACTACAGCTTAAGTATCAGAACGTAGAAATTGCGCGGTACCGTCCACTTGCCCCTCTGGGGCGCTGCCATTACAGGGGGTCTGCATGCTCACCCTGCTCAATTTGCTGTCTGCCGTGGCCCTGCTGATCTGGGGCACGCATATCGTTCGAACCGGCATCCTGCGGGTGTACGGCACCAATCTGCGCCACGTGATCGGCCAGAACATGTCCAAACGCTGGCTGGCCTTTGTCGCCGGCATCCTCGTGACCGCGATGGTGCAGAGCAGCAACGCGACTGCCATGCTCGTGACGTCCTTTGTCGGTCAGGGCCTGATGGCGTTGACCCCGGCCCTGGCGACCATGCTGGGTGCCGACGTCGGTACGGCACTGATGGCGCGGGTGCTGACGTTCGACCTGTCGTGGCTGTCGCCGCTGCTGATTTTTATCGGGGTGATTTTCTTTCTGTCGCGCAAACAGACGCGGCTCGGGCAGATGGGCCGCGTGTCCATCGGGCTTGGGCTGATCATTCTGGCGCTGCAATTGATCGTCGAGGCCGCTGCGCCGATCACCCATGCCCAAGGGGTGAAGGTGATTTTCGCCTCGTTGACCGGCGATATCCTGCTCGACGCCTTGGTCGGCGCGCTGTTCGCGATGATTTCCTACTCCAGCCTGGCGGCCGTGCTGCTGACCGCCACCCTCGCCGGCGCTGCGGTGATCAGTCTGCCGGTGGCGATCGGTCTGGTGATCGGCGCCAACATCGGCAGTGGTGTGCTGGCGTTCATGAGCACCAGCATGCAGAACGCCGCCGGCCGGCAGGTGGCGCTGGGCAGCCTGCTGTACAAACTGATCGGGCTGTTGCTGATCATTCCGGTGCTGGATCCGCTGGTGCACTGGATCGACAGCCTGGATTTCAGCCCCCAGGAAATGGTCATCGGGTTCCACCTGCTCTACAACACCGCGCGTTGCCTGATCCTGCTGCCGAGCGTCGGGCCGATGGCGCGGTTGTGTGCCTGGCTGCTGCCGGAGCGGCCGGAGGTCAACGGCACCGCCAAGCCCCGCCACCTTGATCCCACCGCGCTGGTCACGCCGAGCCTGGCACTGGCCAACGCCGCCCGGGAAACCCTGCGCATGGGCGACCTGATCGACAACATGCTCGACGCGACCCTCGACGTGCTGCGCGGCAAACAGACCGCCATCACTCAGGAAATGCGCAAGCTGACCGATGACGTCGAAGCGCTGTACAGCGCGATCAAGCTGTACCTGGCGCAGATGCCCCGCGAAGATCTCGGCGAGCAGGACAGTCGTCGCTGGGCGGAGATCATTGAGCTGGCGATCAACCTCAAACTGGCCAGCGACCTGATCGAACGCATGCTGCGCAAAGTGCAGCAGCAGAAGACTTCGCAACGCCGGTCGTTTTCCGAAGACGGACTGGAAGAGCTGGCCGGGCTGCAACAGCAATTGATCGCCAACCTGCGGCTCGGGCTGTCGGTGTTCCTCAGCGGCGACAAGGAAAGCGCCCGCCAGTTGCTGCGCGAGAAACGTCGCTTTCGCGCCCAGGAACGGCGTCTGGCCCACGCCCATGTCAGCCGATTGCAACGCAAGATCGTGCAGAGTATCGAGACCAGTTCGTTGCACCTGGAGCTGATTGCTGACATGAAACGTTTGAACTCGCTGTTCTGCAGCAGCGCCTATGTGGTGCTGGAAACTTCCGATACCGGCGCGCTGGCGGCGGACGATATGGCGGACATCACGCATTCGCCTTGAACGTCTGGGGTTGTGGTCAGTCAGTAACTCAAGGTTCGGCCTCGCGGCCGGACTGACGACACGGATCTCCAATTCAGCCGTATGGAAGCTCGTTATGCGTTGCCTGTTGTTCGCTTGTCTGCTGCTCGGTTCCCTGCCCGCCTTCGCCCTGGATCGTTTTCAGGTCGAAGGCTATGCGCTGCCCAACGGGCTGCAATTGCTGCTCAAGCCCGGCACCGAGCGTGGGCACGTGGCGATCCGGCTGGTGATCGGCGTCGGTCTCGATGATTTCGACTGCAATGAAAAGGAGCTGCCGCACCTGCTCGAACACTTGCTGTTCAGCGGCATCGACGCCACCGGTGAAGGTGGTCTCGAAGAGCGCATGCAGGCACTCGGCGGTGACTGGAACGCCTTCACCAGCAACGCCGACACCACGTTCGTCATCGAAGCCCCGGCGAAAAACCAGCGCAAGGTCCTCGACCTGCTGCTGGACCTGCTGACCCAGACCCGCTTCGACGACAACGCGATCAACGCGGCCAAACGGGTGGTCGAGCGCGAGGACGGCGGCCATTACACCCGGCTGCAACGCTTCCTCGACCGGCAGGACCTGGGCCACACCGCGAGCAATCAACTGGCGGTTGAACTGGGCCTGAAATGCCCGCAGCGGGCCGAAGTCGATGGCCTGACTCGCGAGCAGCTGGAGAAGGTGCGCAAGGCCTGGTACGCGCCGAACAACATGACCCTGATTGTCGTTGGTGACCTCGACAAACTGCTGCCGGCCTATCTGGAACGGGCGTGGGGCGCACTTGAAGCGGTCGAACCGAGCGAACACCGTCCGTTGCCGGACATCCGCGCCAGCGCTGCCCACGAACGCACGATCACTCGCGGCTTCATCGGCAACAGTGCCAAGCTGCACTGGCTGGTGCCGGAGCCGGTGCTGGACGACCAGTACGACGAAACCTTCGACCTGCTCAAGGAATACCTGGAGTGGGCGCTATACCGCCAGTTGCGCCTGAACCACGGTTTGTCCTACGGGCCGTGGGCCGAGCGCGAAGTGTTCGGCGGCGTCGGTTTCATGAGCCTCAACGCCGACCTGGATCGCGGCGATATCGCCGAAGCCGAGCAGGTGCTGGAAGACCTCAAGGCCGACCTGCTGAAAAACGGCCTCGACGCCGACACCTTCAATCGCTTGAAACAAGCCGCCATCGCCCACCAGGCCTGGGCCGTGCAAGGCACCAGCGCCATGGCCGACTATTACTGGAGCGCGCTGAGCGACTACGAGGATGGCCGCTTTGCCGATCCTGCGCGGGAGCTGCAAGGCGTGACGCTGGAGGCGGCGAACAAGGCCATGCGCGAGTTGTTGCTGCAACCGGGCTATTTGCGGATCGAGAAACCGCTGCTCAGCGACGATCAGGTGTTGTGGCTGCTGGCGGGCGGATTGGGCGTGCTGGTGCTGATTCTGCTCGGCTGGCGCCTGCATCGGCGCAAGTCCGTGCATCCGGAATGACCGGCAGCCTCGCCACACGGCCCGGCGGGCGGTACTCTGTCGGGGTTTTTTCCTCGACTCTCGTGAACCGCCCAAATGTCTAAATTGACCCTCCTGATCCAGCGCATTCTCGAACTGATGAAGCGCTACCCCGGGGTCATTGCGCTCGGCGGTTTCATCTCCGGGGTCGGCAGTTTCATTCTGGTTGACCGGCAACAGGGGCTGGCGAGCTGGATCACCACGATCATGCTGCTGAGCTGGATCTGGCTGATGCTGGAAAACAGCCTGACCAAGCTGTTCACGCGAATCTTCAAACGGGAAATCCCCCAGCCGCTGCTGCGTTACGCGACGCAGATGATCCACCAGGAAAGCCTGTTTTTCGTCCTGCCGTTCTTCTTCATCACCACCACCTGGAACAGCGGCCAGCTGTTTTTCACCGGGCTGCTGTGCATCGCGGCGCTGATCTCGATCGTCGACCCGCTCTACTACAAGTGGCTGGCGCCACGGCGCTGGGCGTTCCTCGCGCTGCACACCCTGACCCTGTTTGCCGCCCTGCTCACGGCGCTGCCGGTGATCATGCACCTGACCACTTCGCAGAGTTTTAAATGGGCGCTGGGGATTGCGGTGGTGTTGTCGTTCCCGAGCCTGGCGTCGATCTTCCCGATCCGCACCGTGCGCAATGCCCTGGCGATCCTGTGCATTACGGTCGGCATCGGTGGTGTGGGCTGGGTCCTGCGTTCGTGGGTGCCGCCGGCGACGCTGTGGATGACTGACGTGGCGATCAGCACCCAGGTGCAGGACCGGGTTCCGGGCGCCAGCCTCAAGGAAGTCAGCGCCGAGCAGATCCGTGGCGGCGGGCTCTACGCCTACACCGCGATCAACGCGCCGCGCGGGCTCGACGAGCGGATTTATCACGTCTGGCAGTTCAACGGCAAAGAGGTCGACCGCATCGCCCTCGACATCCACGGCGGGCGCAAGGAAGGCTACCGGGCCTGGACCCACAAGCAGAACTTCCCCGGCAACCCGGCGGGCAAGTGGCAGGTGCGAGTGTTGACCGAGGACGGTCAGGTGATTGGCGTGCTGCGCTTCGAGGTCACGGACAGCACACCGACCAAAGAAAAGTAACCGGGTTCGTGCTATTACGTAGGTTCGTCTCGATAGCCGAACAAGCACGGAGCTTATGACCAGCAGCCCAATGACCGGCAGTGCCCGCCTGGACACCTCGATCACCCCTGCCCGCCTGCGGGTGACCGGGGACTGGACGCTTGCCCATTACGCCGACCTCAAGCAACTGAGCGAAACGCTCCACGGCCAGTACGACGCCAACACCCCCATCGACCTCAACGGCCTCGGCGCCCTCGACACCGCCGGTGCGTCGCTGCTGGTGGAGCTGCTCGGCTCGGAGCGGCTGGGCAAGTCCGCCGAACACCCCGATTGCACGATTTCCAGCGCCGACCGCGCCTTGCTGCAAACTGTGTATCGTTCGCTGACCGACTTCTGCGTGCCGATCAAGGAACCGGAAATCAGCGTCAGCGTGCAACTGCTGACGCGCATCGGCCGGGCCGTCGACACGGTCTGGCGAGACACCCTGCAATTGCTCGGCTTCGTCGGCCTGATTCTCGAAACCATCGCCCGCAGCCTTTTCCGGCCCAAGCGCTGGCGGATCACGCCGATGATCGCCCACATCGAACAGACCGGCCTCGACGCTGCGCCCATCGTCGCGTTGCTGACCTTTCTGGTGGGCGCGGTGGTGGCGTTCCTCGGGGCGACGGTGCTGGCCAGTTTCGGCGCCAGCGTGTTCACCGTGGATCTGGTGGGCTTCGCTTTCCTGCGCGAGTTCGGGGTGCTGCTCACGGCGATTCTGATGGCCGGCCGCACCGCCAGTGCCTTCACCGCGCAGATCGGCTCGATGAAGGCCAACGAGGAAATCGACGCGATTCGCACCCTCGGCCTCGACCCCATGGAATTGCTGGTGGTGCCGCGGGTGCTGGCGCTGCTGGTGGCGCTGCCGATGCTGACCTTCCTCGCGATGATTTGCGGGATCGTCGGCGGCGCGGTGGTTTGCGCGGTGTCGCTGGATATCTCGCCGGCGATGTTCCTGTCGCTGCTGCAAAGCGACATAGGGATTCAACATTTCCTGGTGGGTCTGGTCAAAGCCCCGATCTTCGCGTTCCTGATCGCCGCTATCGGTTGTCTGGAAGGCTTCAAGGTCAGCGGCAGCGCCGAATCGGTCGGCGCCCACACCACCTCAAGCGTGGTGCAATCGATTTTCGTGGTGATCGTGCTCGATGCGGTTGCCGCGCTGTTTTTCATGGAGATGGGCTGGTGAGTCGTCTACCCCGCGCGCCCTCCGAGGCGGTGATCGAAGTCCGTGGCCTGTGCAATCGCTTCGGCAGCCAAAGTGTGCACGAGAACCTCGACCTCGACTTGTACAAAGGCGAGATCCTGGCCGTGGTCGGCGGCTCCGGCAGCGGCAAATCGGTGTTGCTGCGCAGCATCGTCGGCCTGCGCCAGCCCAGCGAAGGCATGGTCAAGGTGTTCGGCCAGAACCTGCCGAGCCTGCCGGAGCATGAGCGTTCGCTGATCGAGCGGCGCTTCGGTGTGCTGTTTCAGAAAGGCGCGCTGTTCTCGTCGCTGACCGTCACCGAGAACGTCGCCCTGCCCCTGATCGAACACGCCGGTCTGAGCCGCGACGACGCCGAGCATCTGGCGGCGGTGAAGCTGGCGCTGGCCGGGCTGCCGCTGTCGGCGGCGGACAAGTACCCCGCTTCGCTGTCCGGCGGGATGATCAAGCGCGCGGCGCTGGCCCGGGCGCTGGCGCTGGACCCGGACATCCTGTTTCTCGACGAGCCCACCGCCGGTCTCGATCCGATTGGCGCGGCGCAGTTCGACCAATTGATCCTGACCCTGCGCGATGCCTTGGGCCTGAGCGTGTTTCTGGTGACTCACGACCTCGACACGCTCTACACCATCACCGACCGCGTCGCGGTATTGGCGCAGAAGAAGGTGCTGGTGGCCGGTCCCATCGACGTGGTCTCGGAAACCGACGACGCGTGGATTCACGAATACTTCCACGGCCCTCGCGGCCGCTCGGCGCTGGACGCCGCCAAACAGCTCAACGAGGTCTGACATGGAAACCCGAGCCCATCATGTATTGATCGGCCTGTTCACGGTGATTGTGGTGGCAGGCGCCCTGCTCTTCGGTCTGTGGCTGGCCAAGTCCAGTGTCGACACCGAGTTCAAGGATTACGAAGTCGTGTTCAACGAGGCGGTCAGCGGCCTGTCCCGGGGCAGCCCGGTGCAGTACAGCGGGATCAAGGTCGGCGACGTGGTCAGCCTGCGCCTCGACCCGCAGGACCCACGTCGGGTGCTGGCACGGATTCGTCTGGCCGGCGACACGCCGGTCAAGGAAGACACCGAAGCCAAACTGGCCCTGGCCGGGATCACCGGCACCTCGATCATCCAGCTCAGCGGAGGCACGCCGCAAAGTCCGAAACTCAAGGGCCATGATGGCAACCTGCCGACCATCGTCGCCTCGCCCTCGCCCATCTCGCGGCTGCTCAGCGACAGCAACGATTTGATGAGCGGGGTCACGACGTTGCTCAGTAATGCCAATCAGATGTTCTCTGCCGACAACATCGAGCGCGTGAGCAAGACCCTTGAGCATCTGGAGCAGACCACCGGTTCGATCAACGATCAGCGCGGCGACCTGCGTCAGGCCATGCAGCAACTGGCGACGGTCGGCAAACAGGCCGGCAACATGCTCGAACAGACGTCCGCGCTGATGCGCAACGCCAACGGCCTGCTCAACGATCAGGGCAAACAGGCGCTCGGCAGTGCCGAACAGGCGATGAAATCCCTGGAGCAAAGCAGCGTCACCATCAACGGCCTGCTCAGCAAGAATCAGAATTCCCTCGACAGCGGCATGCAGGGCCTCAACGGCCTGGCCCCGGCGATCCGTGAACTGAGGGAGACTCTGAATTCGCTGCGCGCCATTTCCCAACGCCTGGAGGCCAACCCAAGCGGTTACCTGCTGGGCAGTGACAAGAACAAGGAGTTCACGCCATGAAGCTGACTCGCCTCGCCCTCCTCGCCGGCTTCACGCTGATCAGCGCGTGCTCGATCCTGCCCAAGTCCGAACCGTCGGATGTCTATCGCCTGCCGGCGGCACAGGCACCCGCCTCGGCCGGTTCGGCAGCGGCTCAGCACTGGTCGCTGCGCCTGAACAAACTGCAGGCCAGCGAAGCGCTGAACCGGCCGAGCATCGCGGTGATTCCTCAGGGCGATGTGATCAGCAGTTACAAGGCCTCGCGCTGGAGCGATCCGGCGCCGGTGCTGGTGCGTAACCGGATACTGGATGGATTCCAGCGAGATGGCCGGATATCGCTGTTGAGCACCGACGACAGCAACTTCCAGGCGGATCTGGAACTGGGCGGCAGCCTGCAGGCGTTTCAGACCGAGTATCAGGGCACGCAGGCCAGCGTGGTGGTGCGGGTCGATGCGTTGCTGGTGCGCGGTTATGACCAACGGATTCTCGCCAGTCGCCGATTCGAAGAACGTCAGCCGCTCGGTGATGTGAAGGTCCCGGCGGTAGTGGCCGGGTTCGGGCAGGCCAGTGATCGCCTCACCGCGAAGGTGGTGGCGTGGGCGGTGGAGCAAGGCCAGAAAGTTGCCCCTCCTGCCCGGCCTTGAGCCTTAACCGAAGAACCAGTAGCAAACGCCGATAGCGCCGAGCACACCCGCCAGCTCGGCCAGCAGCGCACAACCTACGGCATGCCGGGCGCGCTGGATGCCCACCGCGCCGAAGTAGACCGCCAATACGTAGAAGGTGGTTTCGGTGCTGCCCTGAATCGTCGCCGCGACCAGCGCCGGGAAGCTGTCCACGCCCGAGGTTTTCATCGTTTCGATCAGCATCGCCCGGGCGGCGCTGCCGGAGAACGGTTTGACCATGGCGGTCGGCAGCGCATCGACGAAGCGCGTGTCCCACCCTGCCCACTCCACCAGATGGCGAATGCCGTCGAGGCCGAAGTCCAGCGCGCCCGATGCGCGCAATACGCCGATCGCGCAGAGCATCGCCACCAGATACGGCAGCAGGTTCTTGGCAACGTCGAAACCTTCCTTCGCACCTTCGACAAAGGCCTCGTAGACCTTCACCTTGCGCAAGGCGCCGATCACCAGGAACAGCATGATCAGGCCGAACAGCGTCAGGTTGCCGAGAATCGACGAAAGCCCCGCCAGTGCGGCGGCCGACATTGTCGCGAGCAACGCCATGAAACCGCCGAGAATCAGCGCGCCGGGAATCAGGTAGGCCAGCACCACCGGGTCCCAGACCCGCAGGCGCTGCATGAACGCCACCGACAGGAAGCCGACGATGGTCGAGCAACTGGTGGCCAGCAGGATCGGCAGGAACACCAGCGTCGGGTCCGGCGCGCCTTGCTGGGCGCGATACATGAAGATCGTCACCGGCAGCAGGGTCAGGGACGAGGCATTCAGTACGAGGAACAGGATTTGCGCGTTGCTGGCGATGGTCGAGCTGGGGTTGAGCTCTTGCAGCGCCTTCATGGCTTTAAGGCCGATCGGCGTGGCGGCGTTATCCAGGCCCAGGCCGTTGGCGGCGAAGTTCAGGGTGATCAGGCCGATGGCCGGGTGACCCGGCGGCACTTCCGGCATCAGCCGCAGGAACAGCGGGCCCAGCGCTTTGGCCAGCCACTCGACAATCCCCGCCTTCTCGGCGATGCGCAGGAAACCCAGCCACAGGGTCAGCGTGCCGAACAGCAGCACCATGACTTCGACCGACAGCTTGGCCATGGCAAAAATGCTTTCCACCATCGCCGCGAAGATCCCGGCATTGCCGCCGATCAGCCATTGCCCCAGCGCCGAAACGGCTGCCACGATGAAGAAGCCAAGCCACAGGCCATTAAGCATCAGTCAAATCCCCCGGAAGATGCGGCGAATGATAGCGGGGTCGCCAGAAACGACAAACCCCGGATTTCTCCGGGGTTTGTCAGGGTGCCTTGCGGGCGGGGATCAGTTATTCGAAACGTCACCGGCCGGCAGTTTTTCCTTGCTGCGCCAGTGCGGCAGCGAGTTCCAGTAGCGCTGGCCCTTGGCGTCGTCGTACATGCCTTCCCAACGAGCGATGACCAGTACGGCTAGGGCGTTGCCGATCACGTTCAGGGCGGTACGCGCCATGTCCATCACACGGTCGACACCGGCGATGAAGGCCAGGCCCTCCAGCGGAATACCCACGCTGCCCAGGGTGGCCAGCAGCACCACGAAGGACACGCCCGGCACGCCGGCGATGCCTTTGGAGGTAACCATCAGGGTCAGGACCAGCAGCAGTTGCTGGCTGATCGACAGGTCGATGCCGTACAACTGGGCAATGAAGATCGCCGCGATGGACTGGTACAGGGTCGAGCCGTCGAGGTTGAACGAGTAACCGGTCGGCACCACGAAGCTGCAGATGGCTTTCGGTGCGCCATAGGCTTCCATCTTCTCGATCACCCGTGGCAGCACGGTTTCCGAGGAGGCGGTGGAGTAGGCCAGGACCAGCTCATCCTTGAAGATGCGCATCAGCTTGATCACCGAGAAACCGAACATCTTGGCGATCAGGCCCAATACCACAAAGGCGAAGAAGGCGATGGCGACGTAAACCAGGATCACCAGCTTGGCCAGCGGCAGCAGCGAGGCGAAACCGAAGTTGGCCACGGTCACCGCGATCAGGGCGAACACGCCGATTGGCGCGTAGTTCATGATCATGTGGGTGACTTTGAACATGCTTTCCGAGACGCCCTGGAACATCTTCACCAGCGGCTCGCGCAGGTCCGACTGCAGGCTCGACAGACCGAGACCGAACAGCACGGAGAAGAAGATGATCGGCAGCATTTCGCCGCGAGCCATGGCCGCGAAGATGTTCGACGGGATCAGGTTGAGGATGGTCTCGATGAACGCGTGTTCATGCTGCACTTCGGCGGCGGTCGCCTGGTACTTGGAGATGTCCACAGTGCCCAGGGTGCTCATGTCGATGCCGGCACCCGGATGGAACAGGTTGGCCAGCAGCAGGCCGACGATGATGGCGATGGTGGTGACGATTTCGAAGTAGATGATGGTTTTCAGGCCGATGCGCCCGAGTTTCTTGGCGTCGCCCACGCCGGCGATGCCGACGATCAGGGAAGAGATAACGATCGGGATCACGATCATCTTGATCAGACGGATAAAGATATCGCCTGCCGGTTGCAGGACGTTGCTGATCCACCAGGCCTTTTCGGCGCTGAAATGGTTGAGCAACGCGCCGATTGCAATCCCCAATACCAGACCGATGAGGATCTGCCAGGCGAGGCTAAGCTTTGCCTTCTTCATTATCTTTACCCTTACTTGCGTTTGACTCAGGCACATGCAGGAACTGGAACGCTCATCAGCGGAAAAGTCTGTGCATCTGCCTCCGTATAAGGTGCCCCGAAGCGCGTGTTTACGGCTCTCCGGCAGGCGAAAAAAGGCGCAACTATTCCGATGCAAGGTTGCGCCGTCTAATGCCGTAAACGCCTACCCCATGCCGAATCGGCATGAGCTTTTTTTTATGAAACTGGCGTCCCAACCGGTTCGAATACGACATTTCGGCAGGCATAAGTGCCGTGAACCGGCCATTACAGCGTAGGTTGGTTATTTTTTGAACGGGTGATTTCGACGAAAAATTTGGGAAAAAGCCTACGTTCGGAAACTAAATGTCCGACTGATTCGGTCGACTCTTTCTCGATATACGGTCGCCAGGAAACACCGCGAAATGCTTTCGCATGCAGTGTGAGCGATAAAAAAGTTGAGCAGAACGCTCTGGATCAACGTTTTGTCACGTTGAAAGCCCAGCGCAAGTCCGTCGAACCACTCCGGTTGGCGAACTTGCGTCGCAGCTTTTACCCTGACCCGGCCCTCATCGCAGGCACTCCCTGTACCCGTAGGTCACTCCGACCCTGCAACAGTCAGAACGTCCCGGCCCCCTGGTCATGCACCGGCCTTCCTCGGGCCGACGCAATGGAGGACAGCCTTTCGGCTGCCCTCGTGTTCAATACCAGTTCGGATCTTTCTTCAGCGTTTCCATCAGAAGGTTTTGCATGCCCTGATCGGGTTTGCCGAGGAAGCGGTAGGTGGCATGTCGCGTTGGCGACTTGTCCGCCGGCAGTCCTTCGGGCACATCCACAAGCATGGCGTAAGCGTCTTTCTTGTCGAAACTGAACGCGACGATCAAGCGATGGTTCATGCATTTGTCTGCGGATTCGCAGAGCGGGCCGACCAGATACTTGTCGCCATCTTCGGTCACGGCATTCATCTGCTGGTCAGGTGTGCCGGACAGGTTCATCACCCATTCCGGCAGGCGTTCTTCCTTCTTCACCACGCCTTCCCAGGTTTCCCTGTATTGCGGGTCGGAACTCAACAGTTCGTTGACCCGCGCCTGACCGTCATTGGCCGCGATTGCCATGGCACTACCGCCCAGGAGCAGGGCGGCTGCCAGTGTCTTTAACCCCTTCATGTTCAACCTCGACCGCGACGGCCAAAGAAGAAGGAAGCGATGAACATCACCAGGAACACGACAAACAGAATCTTGGCGATACCCGTGGCGGTGCCCGCGATACCACCGAAGCCCAGTACTGCGGCGATGATGGCAATGATCAGGAATGTGATTGCCCAGCTCAACATGGTGATTCTCCTTGCTTCTATTTAGGGATGTTGCCGGTCTCGGCGCGTAGGCGCCCAGATTCGTTGATCAGAAAACCCAGCGTTCTTCACGGGGCATGTCGCCCAGCGGTTGTGGCTGGTCGACGTCCATCATGCGCATCGCGCCGTTGTCGGCCTGGCTGCTGCTGACGGCGCTGAAGTGCGTCTGCGTCGCGTGTTGCATGGAAATCAGGGGCTCAGGCTGCTGGCTCTGCTCCCAGCGCAGATATTGCTGGCAGGCGATCAGAGTGATCAGCAGCGCAAGTGCGCCAAACAGGGCCTGCTGCAGATGCAGTGGCGAAATACGCATTTGGGCGGCACGTTGGCGAGTCATCCTGGGTTCCTCACTCTTGTTCGGTGGGGGCAGTGCATTTCTGCCCGGGCTGAGTGATGTATTGCAGCCCGCATGCCAGCTTTTTTGTTTAAAAAAATCTAATAAAATCAAATAGTTATAGATGCTGCAAAAGTTACTGACGACGCATCCTGCACGATGACCCTCGCGGCGTCGTGCGTAATGCACGATTATTTCGTAGGAGAAATCATTCTTTTTGAATTGAGAGCAGGGTGCGGATGTCAGAAAAGGAGGCAGGAAACCGTCCTGAAACTGTGCGATGTTTAAAAAATCAACAAAATCAGTGGATTAGCTATGAGGGCAGGAGAGAGCTACCCTGCTATGACTGGAATCGATCAGAATCAACCATGCAACTTGCCCGATTTTTCCGGGACTAACCCAAGACATTTACTTATGGAGCGTAGGAAAAATGGAATCAGCCACTGAGCACCAAGGCCGCATTCTGCTGGTGGACGATGAATCCGCCATCCTGCGAACCTTTCGTTATTGCCTCGAAGACGAAGGTTATTCTGTCGCCACTGCCAACAGTGCGGCCCAGGCTGAAGCGCTGTTGCAACGCCAGGTGTTCGATCTGTGCTTTCTGGATTTGCGTCTGGGCGAAGACAACGGCCTGGATGTATTGGCGCAGATGCGCATTCAGGCGCCGTGGATGCGGGTGGTGATCGTCACCGCCCATTCGGCCGTCGACACCGCGGTGGACGCCATTCAGGCCGGCGCTGCCGATTATCTGGTCAAACCCTGCAGCCCGGATCAATTGCGCCTCGCGACCGCCAAACAGCTTGAAGTGCGCCAGCTGTCGGCGCGTCTGGAAGCCCTCGAAGGTGAGATTCGCAAACCCAAGGACGGTCTCGATTCCCACAGCCCGGCGATGAAAGTCGTACTGGAAACCGCGCGGCAAGTGGCGGGCACTGACGCCAACATCCTGATCCTCGGCGAGTCCGGCACCGGTAAAGGTGAGCTGGCCCGAGCCATTCACGGCTGGAGCAAGCGCGAGAAGAAATCCTGCGTCACCATCAACTGCCCGTCGCTGACCGCCGAACTGATGGAAAGCGAGCTGTTCGGTCACAGTCGCGGCGCGTTCACCGGGGCCAGTGAAAGCACGCTGGGTCGAGTCAATCAGGCCGATGGCGGTACGCTGTTTCTCGACGAGATCGGCGATTTTCCGCTGACATTGCAACCCAAGTTGCTGCGCTTTATTCAAGACAAAGAATACGAGCGGGTAGGGGATCCGGTCACCCGTCGCGCCGATGTGCGTATTCTCGCCGCCACCAACCTGAACCTTGAGGACATGGTGCGCGACGGACGTTTCCGCGAAGACCTGCTCTACCGTCTGAACGTCATCACCCTGCATTTGCCGCCGCTGCGCGAGCGGGCCGAAGACATCCTGACCTTGGCCGACCGGTTCCTCGCCCGCTTCGTGAAGGAATACGCGCGTCCGGCCCGGGGCTTCAGTGACGAAGCTCGCGAAGCACTGCTGGGCTATCGCTGGCCGGGCAACATCCGCGAGCTGCGTAACGTGGTGGAGCGGGCCAGCATCATTTGCCCGCAGGAGCGTGTGGAAATCAGCCACCTCGGCATGGCCGAACAACCGGCGAACAATGCGCCACGGGTCGGCGCGGCGCTGAGCCTTGACGAGTTGGAAAAGGCTCACATCGGCGCAGTATTGGCGACTGCCGGGACCCTCGATCAGGCCGCCAAGACCCTGGGGATCGACGCCTCGACGCTGTATCGCAAGCGCAAGCAGTACAACCTGTGAGCATCCGCGGATGAAACTGGCGATGAAGTTGCGGACTCGCTTGTTCCTGAGCATTTCCGCGCTGATCACCGTGGCCTTGCTCGGGCTGATGCTCGGGCTGGTCAGCGTGATGCAGATGGCCGGCACTCAGGAGGCGCTGATCCGCAACAACTTCGTCACCCTCGATCTGGGGCTCAAGCTGCGCCAGACCCTCGGCGATCAACTGATCATGATGCTCGCCGAAAAGCCCGACCCCGTGGCGTTCGAGGCGTCCAAACAGCATTACTTCCAGTTGCTCGACGAGGGCATCGCCCGGGAGCAGAAAGACGACGATCGCCAGTATGGTTTCAGTCAGGCCAAAGCCGATTACCTGAGCTTCCTCCAGGCGTTCGACATCTCCCGCGACCCGGCTGCTGCCCTGAGCGGCGGTGGCGACTTGCGTGAGCGCTTCAACACCCTGCGCAACGGATTGATTACCGAGCACAAGCACGCACTGGAGAACATCAATTCAGTCCAGCATGCCGCCCGCGACCGCGCATTGCTGATCGCTGGCCTGTTGGGACTGGTGGGGCTGGCGGTGCTGATCATTGGCTTCGTTACCGCCCAGGGCATTGCCCGGCGGTTTGGTGCGCCGATCGAAGCGCTGGCCAAAGCGGCGGACAATATCGGCCAAGGCAATTTCGAGGTGACCCTGCCGGTGTCCTCGGCTATGGAGATCAACCTGCTGACCCGGCGCTTCGGGCTGATGGCCGAAGCCCTGCGCGAACATCAGGCGACCAATGTCGACGAATTGCTCGCCGGCCAGCAGCGCCTGCAAGCGGTGCTCGACAGCATCGATGACGGTCTGCTGATGATCGACCGTCAGGGTCGTCTCGAACACTTGAACCCGGTGGCCCAGCGACAACTGGGCTGGGACAGCGACCGTTTCGGCGAAGGCCTCGGCACGGCGCTTCAGCGACCGGAGCTGGATGCACAGCTGCAACTGGTGTTGCGCGGCGGCAACCTTGAGCGGGCGCCGGAAGATTTGAGCATTGAGGTCGACGGCGAAACGCGCCTGCTGACCTACAGCCTGACGCCGGTCAGCCATACCCAGGGGCATATTCTCGGCGCCGTGATGGTCCTGCACGACGTCACCGAGCAGCGCGCCTTCGAACGGGTGCGCAGCGAGTTCGTGTTGCGCGCCTCTCACGAACTGCGCACGCCGGTCACGGGCATGCACATGGCGTTCGGACTTTTCCGCGAGCGGGCGAAGTTTCCTCCGGAGTCGCGCGAATCCGATCTGCTCGACACGGTCAATGAAGAAATGCAGCGTCTGATGCAGTTGATCAACGATCTGCTCAACTTTTCGCGTTATCAGAGCGGTTTGCAGAAACTCACACTGGCGCCGTGTTCCATCGAGGACCTGCTTGAACAGGCGCGTTTGCGTTTCGCCGATTCGGCAGCGCAGAAGGGTGTTACCTTGACCGTCGAAGCGCAGAGCCCGCTGCCACGCTTGCAGGCGGATCAGGCGCAGCTCGATCGAGTCCTCGACAACCTGATCGACAACGCCTTGCGCCACACGGCGCGCGACGGGCTGATCCGCTTGCAGGCCCGTCGCCATGGCGAACGGGTGATCATCAGCGTCGAAGACAACGGCGAAGGGATTGCCTACGGTCAGCAAGGGCGGATTTTCGAACCCTTCGTTCAGGTGGGCCGCAAGAAGGGTGGGGCCGGGCTGGGTCTGGCGCTGTGCAAGGAAATCGTCCAGTTGCACGGTGGGCGGATGGGCGTTTACTCGCGGCCGGGGCAGGGCACGCAGTTCTATATGGCGCTGGCGGTTTAGGCTTCGTCGTCGATCCGGCGGCCGGCGAGTCGCCGTCCACGGGTAATCAGTTCGATGAACTGCACCGCGCTCAAGGCGTGGGCGAACAACCAGCCCTGACCGAACTTCACCCCTTCGCTGCTCAGCAGCGCCGCTTGTGACTCGAATTCGATCCCTTCGGCAATCACCTTCAGGTCCAGCGCCTGGGCCATGTGAATGATGTGTGGCGCGACACCGCTGCTGGCAGCGTCATGGCCGAGGGCGTCGATAAATGCCTTGTCGATCTTCAGGCAATCCACCGGCAGGGTTTGCAAATAGGCCAGGCTGCAATAGCCGGTGCCGAAATCGTCGATCAGCACCTGATGCCCGACATCGCGCAGCGCCTGCAGGTTTTCCCGGGCTACTACCACATCGATCAGGCCGCGCTCGGTCACCTCGAAAGCAATCTGCCGCGCCGCCACCCGATGCAGGGTCAGCAGCCGCGCCATGACCTGGCCGATGCGCGGCACCATCACGTCGCAGGCGGCCAGATTCACCGAGATGTACAGCTGCGGATTGGCCCGCAGCAACTGACCCAACTGCTCGAGCAGGCGTTGCAGGACGAAGTCGGTCATCTGGCGAATCTGTCCGGTGTTCTCGGCCATCGGGATGAACAGGTCGGGGCTGGTCAGCGTGCCGTCCGGCCGGCGCCAGCGCAGCAGGGCTTCGGCACCGACGCAGTTGCGGCTGTCGAGATCGAAGATCGGCTGATAAAGCACCTGCAACTCGCCACGGCGGATGGCGCCGTGCAGCTCGGCGTCGAGCGACTGGCGCTGGCGCACGACCCAGAACACCAGAACGCCCACCAGCGCACCGAGCACCAGACAGAAAGGCACCATCCACCACCAGAGCTCCGGAATGTGCATGCCCGAGCGCGGGCTGATCAGCACCAGTTGGTATTCCGGGTTGTCAGTGGGCATGCGGTAGATCAGGTGTGACTGAGTGACTTGCAGCGCGTTCGGGGTTTTCGGCGGCCAGGGCTCGGTGGGCGGCCAGACCTGTGGAACGCCGAGCACCGGAATCGCCCGGGTCCCGTGATCCAGCACTACCAACAGGCTGCTGCCGGGCAACAGGTCGACCATGTCGGTGAGATGTCCGCGCGAGGTGGCTACGCGAAAGTTGCCGCGCCCGAGCATCAGCGCTGCGCGGTTTTCATCGGGTTCGGTGGTGGTGTTCAGCCAGTAGCTGTAGGTCGGGCCCTTGATGTCCGGAGGACGGATCACCGACAGGCCTTCCTGGCGCGGACGGTTGGAGCAAATCCGCGTGGCGTCCATGTAGGCGGCTTCATAGACGAAGCGGTAGTTGAACGTCACTTGCTGCAACGTGGCGATCATTTCGTCGTCGCAGCTGCGCAAGGGCTGGGCTTCGAGGTCGTCGAGGCTTTCGCGCAACTGGCCGAAGAGTTGCTCCAGACGTGCCAGGAACCGCTCGCCCTGGGCGTTCATTTCCTGGCTTTCGCTTTGCTCGACCTGGCGCACGGCCACGAACAGCCCGCCAGTGATCAGCAGGCTCGCACTGAGGACAGCCGCGATCATCGCCAGAAACCAGGGGCGATAAAACCAGCTACGCAGCGTCTCTCGGGTAGCAACCATCATGGATATCCGAAGAATTACCAATGAGTTATAGCTGCTGATTGCGATTTCGCCCTGACCGTCGGGCGGGCGTCATTATTTTGTCTGATTCAGCACCAGCAGCAACGCTGCCGTTTGCGCATCCGGCGTGCCGTCAAAGCGCGCAGGGCGGTAGTGCATCTGGAAGGCCGCGAGCACATGGCGGGTCGCTACATCCAGCTCACCGGTTTGCGGCGTCGAGTAGCCCAGGCGTGCCAGTTGGCTCTGGAACCAGGTGATGCTCGGCAGCTCGGCGTCGAACTGCGCTTGCTGGCGTGCCACGGCTTGCTCGTCGGGCCAGAGCCCCAGCCCCTCGGCCGCCAGTCGCTTCCAGGGGAACAGCGGCCCCGGGTCGAGCTTGCGCAACGGGGCGATGTCGCTATGGCCGATGATGTGGCGCGGGCTGATGCCCTGGCGTTTGCTGATGTCCTTGAGCAGGACGATCAACGATTGCACCTGGGCTTCGCTGTAGGGATACCAGAGGCGACCGGTCGGTGTGTCCTTGAAGCCCGGATTGACGATTTCGATGCCGATCGAGCTGGAGTTGAGCCAGGTACGGCCTTGCCATTCGCTTTCGCCGGCGTGCCATGCGCGCAGGTTTTCGTCCATCAGCTTATAGATGGTGGCGTTCTTGTCATCGCCGATCAGGTAATGGCTGCTGACTTCGCCGTGGGTCAGCAATTGCAGTGAGCGTTCGAGCGAGGCGGAGGTGTAGTGCACGATCACGAACTGCACACGGCTGTCGTGATTGACCGAAGGATGGCTGGTGTCGAAACGCGGGCCGCTGGCACAACCGGCCAATAAGAGGAGCGACGCGAGGAGGGTGAAAAATTTCATGGCAGAGGGCAGTACACGCAAGACGATAATGCAACAGTGTAACGTATCGCCTTGCGCTTCGACGCTTAAAGGGCTGATTTAAACAATATGGAACAATTGCCTCAGCCCAGCTCTACCCGGTTACGCCCTGCGTTTTTCGCCCGGTAAAGCGCCTGATCGGCTCTTTTGAGCACCAGATCGCTGTGTTCTCCCGGCCGGAATGCCGCCAGCCCCATGGAAACCGTGATCGTGACGCGCTCGCCCTTGAAGTGAAACGGGCAGGCTTCGATGGCGGCGCGCAGGGTTTCCAGGAGTTTGGCGCCGACCGCCGGCGGGGTGGCCGGGAGCAGAAGGACAAACTCTTCCCCGCCGAAACGGGCGATGAATTCACTGCCGCGCAAACGCTTGCGCAGCACCGTGGCGATGATTTTCAAGACCTTGTCGCCGGCCAGATGCCCGTAGTTGTCGTTGATTCGTTTGAAGTGATCGAGGTCGAGCATGGCCAGGCTCAAGGTATTGCCGTGCTGCTGCCATTGGGCGATTTCATGTTCGAGCCGTTCGGTCCAGGCGGCGCGGTTGGGCAGGCCGGTGA
Source organism: Pseudomonas sp. GW456-12-1-14-TSB6 (assembly GCF_059424205.1). Lineage (NCBI taxonomy): Bacteria > Pseudomonadati > Pseudomonadota > Gammaproteobacteria > Pseudomonadales > Pseudomonadaceae > Pseudomonas > Pseudomonas sp. GW456-12-1-14-TSB6. The sequence goes on along the minus strand of NZ_JBWKZE010000006.1, from coordinate 64,625 downwards.
GCGGATCGATCAGGGCTTTCTGGCGTTGCTCTTCGAGGTGTTCGCGATAACCCTGCGCTTCCTGCTCCATGTGTGCGACGCGTTCGGCCAGGCTTTTCAGGCGTCCAGCCACTTCCTGTTCCCGGGCGTCGCGCTGCTTCTGGTGCTGATCCATGGTGCCGAGCAGGCCTTCGAGGTGGTTTTCCAGCACTTGCTTGAGATCGTCCAGATCGGCCGCTTCCTGCACGCTGTTCTGCAGGCCGTCGACCTGTTCGCGGATCTGCGTGTCCATCGCTCGCGCCGCAGAGCTGTTGTCGGCGTGGCCTTCGCTGGCGGCCTGCAAGTTGCTCTGGAACGCTTCGAGGCGCTCGTTGAGTTGCTGCAGGTAGGCTTCGAATTCGTGCTGGCCGCTGTCGGTAATGGCCAGCATCAAGGTCGCGAGATCGTCGAGGATCGGCAGCAATTCGTACCAGTTCAGGCCGTTTTTCAATCGATCGCGCATGGCCTCGGCTTGCGGGCGATGGCGCTCCGGCAAGGTCAGGTCATCCAGCAGCCCGATCAGCGTGTCTTCGATGTGTTTGGCGACCGAGCTGTAGGACGGCTCCGGCGAGTCCGGCAGGGCGTAGAGGATGTCGTGCTCGGATTGTTCCGGATCGATGGCGGCCAATGCCTGGGCGATGGGCTCGGGCAGGGGCAGGCTGTCGAGGATCACGGGCGGCGGGGTATCGCCGGGGTGGATCAGTTCGTCGGGGTTGATGGCCGTGGGCACTGCCGGCGCGAAAACCGGAGGAGGTGTGAAGGTCTGCGGCTCCGGTTCTGGCTCGGCGGTTTCTGGTTCGCTGGGGGCGGAGGGGGATTCGGTGAGAATTCTGGCCGGCTCGAAGGCCGCCACCTCCGGCTCCGCATGATATTCGGGGGGTGGCTCTGGAGTTTTCGCGGGTTCGGCCACGGGGGCGGCAACCGGTGCTTGGCTGACGCTCGCAGTGGCGACCGGTTCGGCGCTTGTAACAGCCGCTTCCGGCGCTGGCGCAGCTTCATGTGTGACGGGCGCTTGCTGTGGCTGCGCTGGTGGTGCGACCGCAGCGGCTTGAGCCACTGGAGCAGGCGTTTCCTCGCTGTCGCGACTGCCGAACAGGCGCTGTAACAAGCCTGGGCGTCCCGGTTCCGCCGGCGTTGCCAGTTGGCTCAAGGCCTTGCCCTGCAAGCCGCTGAGTTCGCTGAGCAGCAGCGGCATCTCTCTGGCCTGACTCACCCGCCCATCCAGCTGCTTGGCGAATTTCTTCAACGGCTGGGCCACATCGCGAGGCAGGGGCAGAGATTGCAGTTGGGTGACCAGCGCCGTCAGTGCGGTGCTGACCTGTTCGATCCGGGTTTCCCGGCGCTGCTCGGAATCGAGCACGGCTTTTTCCAGGCGCGGCAGCAGGGCGGCGAGGCCAGCGTCCATGTCATCGGTGCGCACCACGTCGCGCATTTCTTTCATGCACTGGTCGACCACGCGGTCGGTGCCTTCCGCTGCCAGTGTGCTGCGCACCAGGCCGCGGCGCAGCAGGTCGAGCCGGGCGTCCCATCGACGTTCGAGCTTTTCCTGTTGTTCGATGCTTTTGAGGTATTTCTCTTTCCAGCGCTGGGCTTCGTCGCTCATTCAGGGGTTCCGCGAAGGGCAGTGCTCAACGCGGGCAATGCATCGGCCGTGAGCGAACCCGGCAGACGAATCTCTACCGCGACCGGCAGGTGATCGGAAATCGGTTGCGCCAGCACTTCGACCTTTTCCAGGGTCAGGGTCGGGCTGAGCAGAATATGGTCCAGGCAGCGCTGCGGGCGCCAACTGGGGAATGTCGCTTCGAGTTGCGGGGCCAGCAGGCCGAGGTCGCGCAACGGCGAGTGTTGCAACAGATCGCTGGCGTGGGTGTTCATGTCGCCCATCAGCACCTGATGCTTGTAGCCGCCGATCAGCTCGCGGATGTAAGCCAGTTGCATGCTGCGCACCCGGGCGCCGAGCGCCAGGTGCATCATCACCACCACCAGCGCTTCCGGGCCTTCGCCGAAGCGCACCAGAATCGCCCCGCGTCCCTTTGGACCCGGCAGCGGGTGGTCTTCAATCGCCCACGGCCGCAGGCGACTGAGCACACCATTGCTGTGCTGGGCCAGTCGGCCAAGGTTGCGATTGAGTTGTTGATACCAGTAGGGGAAGGCGCCGAGCTGGGCCAGGTGTTCGACCTGATTGACGTAGCCTGAACGCAGGCTGCCGCCATCGGCTTCCTGCAGGGCGACCAGATCGAAGTCGCCGAGCAGATTGCCGATCTTTTGCAGATTGCTGGAGCGCCCGGGGTGCGGCAGCAGATGCTGCCAGCTGCGGGTCAGGTAGTGCCGATAGCGCTCGGTGCTGATGCCGACCTGAATATTGAAGCTGAGCAAGCGCAGACGGCTGTCTGCGGGCAGGCCCGTCGATTCCAGGTGATGCTCGTTGACCTGCGGTTCATGCAGGCCAACGACGCGATCGGTTCCCCAGCGGCGCATGGCGATTGCCGCGCTTAGTTGGCGGCTGCCTTGTTGGCCGCTCGCTCTTTGGCCACCAGTTGATCAGCCAGTTTCAGCGCCTGTTCGGCGCCGCCGGCGGAGCCGATGTCGAAGCGGTACTTACCGTTGACGATCATGGTTGGAACGCCGGAGATTTCATACTTCTTGGCCAGTTCGCGGGCTTTCACGATCTGCCCTTTGATGGCGAACGAATCGAAGGTCGCCAGGAACTTGTCCTTGTCCACGCCTTGAGTGGCGAGGAAGTCGGCCATGTCGTTCTTGTCGGTCAGCTTCTTGTGTTCTTTCTGGATGGCGTTGAATACGGCAGCATGCACATTGTGCTCGACGCCCATGGCTTCCAGGGTCAGGAACATCTGGCCGTGAGCGTCCCACGGGCCACCGAACATCGCAGGAATGCGCACGAAGTTGACGTCGGATGGCAGTTTTTCAACCCACGGATTGATCACCGGCTCGAACGCGTAGCAGTGCGGGCAGCCATACCAGAACAGTTCGACCACTTCGATCTTGCCAGGCACGGCGACCGGCACCGGGTTGCTCAGTTCGACGTAAGGGGCAGCAGGGGCTTCGGCGGCCTGGGCGGTCACGCCGAACAGGCTGGCAGCGACGAGGGCGGCGCTGATGATCAGATTACGCATGCTTTACTCCTGGACAATTTTGGTCGCCTCGCGCGACCTGTTTTCAGACAGATCCTGGCGGGCATGAGTTCTGTAGTGTAACGGCAGCGGCCACAAAAAAGGGCGGCCAAAGCCACCCTTTTTATACTTGCTGCGACGGATTAATCGAGCGTTAACGTGGCAGGCGTTGGCCATCGCACGCAATGCTCGAATCGCGTGTCTTAGTGCAGGCCCTGAATGTAGCTGGAGACTGCCGCAATGTCTTCGTCACTCAGCTTGCGGGCGATGGTGCGCATGGTCATCGCGTCGCCGTCGTTGTTGCGGCCGGCTTCTTCCTTGCGGAAATCGGTCAGCTGCTTGGCGATGTACTGAGCGTGTTGGCCACCCAGGTGCGGGAAGCCGGCGGCTGCGTTGCCGGCGCCGTTCGGCGAGTGGCAACCGGTGCAGGCTGGCAGGCCTTTCTCGAGGTTGCCGCCACGGAACAGGGCTTCACCGCGAGCGACGATCTTCGGATCGGCGGCGCCGACGCTGCCTTTCTGGCTGGCGAAGTAGGCGGCGATATCGGCCAGGTCCTGATCGCTCAGGTTGGTCAGCAGGCCGGTCATTTCCAGAACGGTGCGCTTGCCCGACTTGATGTCGTGCAATTGCTTGGTCAGGTAGCGTTCACCCTGTCCGGCCAGCTTTGGAAAGTTTGGCGCCATGCTGTTGCCATCCGGGCCATGGCAGGCGCCGCATACGGCGGCTTTTGCCTGGCCTGCGGCTGCATCACCGGCAGCATGGGCGAAGCCTGAGATTCCCACGGTCAACAGCAGACTCACGATCAGTTTGTTCATCAGCTAATCCAACTACGGCTAAGGGTTAAGAGTTATGGACCGGGCTTACTCTCGCTCATCCAGAGGATGAGGGCCTGGTAATCCTCGGCACTGCAGTCCATGCACAAACCACGCGGCGGCATCGCCTTGAAACCCTGGGTCACGTGTTGCACCAGCGTCTCCATACCTTTCGCCAACCTCGGCGTCCAATCTTCCTGATCGCCTCTTTTGGGCGCCATGGGTAGTTGGCCGGAATGACAGGCTCCACAAACACGGTTGTACACGGCTTCCGGATCCTGTGTAGCCTGTGCGCTGTAAATCGGCATCAAGACTCCGGCAGCCAGCAGCCATTTCGTCATAAAACGACCTTTTCAGGGTTGAGAGCGTTCTGCGTTCTAATGCGCAATCAAGGTCTGTCGCTCTCGTGAACTTCATCCTTCGCTGGGACAAAGCACACACAAAATCTGCGGCATTATATACTGGCGTCACTGAAACGGAAGCGACACCGCGTTCCGCGCCTAATCCCGGCGCCGCCCACATCGGAAATCCCATGCAACTCAAGAATCCCATCCTCGGCCTGTGCCAACAGTCCACGTTCATGCTCAGTGCCGCCAAGGTCGATCAGTGCCCCGACGACGAAGGCTTCGAAGTGGCGTTTGCCGGTCGTTCCAACGCCGGTAAATCCAGCGCGCTGAACACCCTGACTCACGCCAGCCTGGCGCGCACCTCGAAAACCCCGGGTCGCACACAGCTGTTGAACTTCTTCAAGCTAGACGATGAACGGCGTCTGGTCGACCTCCCGGGTTACGGTTATGCAAAAGTACCGATACCGCTCAAGCAGCACTGGCAGCGTCACCTCGAGGCTTACCTCGGTGGCCGCGAGAGTTTGAAGGGTTTGATTCTGATGATGGACATCCGTCATCCAATGACTGATTTCGACCTGCTGATGCTCGACTGGGCCGTTGCCGCCGGCATGCCGATGCACATCCTGCTGACGAAGGCCGACAAACTGACCTACGGCGCGGCCAAGAACACGCTGCTCAAGGTGCAGTCGGAAATCCGTAAGGGTTGGGGCGATCAAGTGACGATCCAGCTGTTCTCCGCCCCAAAACGCATGGGTCTGGAAGAGGCCTACACTGTGTTGGCAGGCTGGATGGAACTGGCCGATAAAGGCGCGGAAGCAGCGGCTGAATAATAAGGATATGGAAAATTGGCTGTAGTGCGGTCAGGCAAGGCAAAAGTGTTAGTAAAAAGCGGAGTTTAGGGGACCTAAATGAGCATTTTTACTAACGCTTTTAACGCAGCATGACCGCGCTACAGCCAATTTTGAGGCAAAAAAAAGCCCCGGACTTCGTATGGGGAGGGAGAAGTTCCGGGGTTTAAGTTCCGAACCGCTAGGGCGGGGTTCAGATATCTGCCAACACTTAACACAACATAGGAGCATCGAAGGGCTTCACCAGCCATTCAGTATCTCTGAGTGCCCTGTTGCAAGATTAGTTCAGAATCTTTTCAAAAAACTTTGGAATAAGCTCAAGAACGATCAGGCCTAAGTGCTTTCCGGTGCTTTTGCCGCGACGCTCGGTCGCAGCAAAGCCGCGTCCCAGAGGCCTCAGTGCGCCTCGTCCCAGTTGTTGCCAACTCCCACTTCCACCAGCAACGGCACATCCAGTTTTGCCGCTTCGCTCATGTGCACGCGAATTTCTTCGCGAACCTGATCGACCAGATCCTCGCGAACCTCCAGCACCAGTTCGTCGTGCACCTGCAGGATGACTTTGGCGTCCAGCCCGGAAGCGCTCAGCCAGTTATCCACCGCCACCATGGCTTTCTTGATGATGTCTGCTGCGGTGCCCTGCATCGGCGCGTTGATCGCCGTGCGTTCGGCGGCCGCGCGATCCTGCGGCTTGTTCGAGTTGATTTCCGGCAGATACAGACGACGACCGAAGATCGTTTCCACGAAGCCCTGATCGGCCGCCTGCGCGCGGGTGCGATCCATGTACTCGCGAACGCCCGGGTAACGCGCGAAGTAGGTGTCGATGTAGGCCTTGGCGGTCTTGGTGTCGACGCCGATGTCCTTGCCCAGCTTCTGCGCGCCCATGCCGTAGATCAGGCCGAAGTTGATCGCCTTGGCGCTCCGGCGCTGGTCGGACGTCACTTCGTTGAGCTCGACCTTGAATACTTCGGCCGCGGTGGCGGTGTGCACGTCCAGGTTGTTGCGGAAGGCATTCATCAGCCCTTCGTCGCGGGACAGGTGGGCCATGATTCGCAGTTCAATTTGCGAGTAGTCCGCCGCCAGCAGTTTATAGCCTTTCGGCGCGACGAACGCTTGACGGATGCGTCGGCCCTCGGCGGTGCGCACCGGGATGTTCTGCAGATTCGGATCGCTCGACGACAGGCGTCCGGTCGACGCGACGGCCTGATGGTACGAGGTGTGGATACGCCCGGTACGCGGATTGATCTGCTCCGGCAGGCGATCGGTGTAGGTGCTTTTCAGCTTGCTCATGGAACGGTGTTCCATGAGCACTTTCGGCAAGCGGTGATCGTCTTCGGCCAGTTTCGCCAGCACTTCTTCGGCGGTGGACGGCTGGCCCTTGGCGGTCTTCTTCAGCACCGGCAGGCCAAGTTTTTCGTAGAGGATTACGCCCAGTTGCTTCGGCGAGCCGAGGTTGAACTCTTCACCGGCAATCTCGAAGGCTTCACGTTCCAGCGCGACCATCTTGTTGCCCAGCTCAATGCTCTGAATGCCGAGCAGTTCAGCATCGACGAACGCGCCCTGGCGCTCGATGCGAGCGAGCACCGGCACCAGCGGGATCTCGATGTCGGTCAGCACGCTGGCCAGGCTCGGGATGGCGCTGAGTTTTTCGAACAGCGTCTGGTGCAGGCGCAGGGTCACTTCGGCATCTTCGGCGGCATACGGCCCGGCCTGTTCCAGAGCGATCTGGTCGAAGGTCAGCTGCTTGGCGCCTTTGCCGGCGATGTCCTGGAAGCTCACGGTGGTGTGGTCCAGGTATTTCTGCGCCAGGCTGTCCATGTCGTGACGGGTGGCGGTGGAGTTGAGCACGTAGGACTCAAGCATCGTGTCGAAGGCAATCCCGCGCACAGTGATGCCTTCATTCTGATCGCCGCCAATGGCGCAGTTGGCCAGGATGTTCATGTCGAACTTGGCGTGTTGGCCGACCTTGAGTTTGTTCGGATCTTCAAGGATCGGCTTGAGTGCGCGCAGCACAGTGTCGCGATCCAACTGCTCCGGCACGCCGATGTAGGAATGGGTCAGCGGGATGTACGCCGCTTCGTTGGCCTGTACCGCGAAGGAAAGCCCGACCAGTTGCGCCTGCTGCGCGTCGATCCCGGTGGTTTCGGTGTCGAAGGCGAACAGCTTGGCGTTCTTCAGTTTTTCCAGCCAGACGTCGAATCGCGCCTGATCGAGGATGGTTTCGTACGCGGCTTCAGCCGCAGCGGCGGGCGCTTCCTCTTCGGCAGGCGCGCTGAACAGATCGCCGGCCGGCGCAGGCTCGGCAGCAGCGCTCAGTTCCTGGCGCTTGGCATCGCGATCCAGGTCATTCAGCCAGCTCTTGAATTCCAGCAGGGTGTACAGCTCGTAAAGTTTGGCCGGGTCCTCCGGACCCATTTGCAGGTCCTCGAGGCCGATATCCAGCGGCACGTCGACCTTGATGGTCGCCAGTTGATAGGAGAGGAACGCCATCTCCTTGTGCTCTTCGAGCTTGGCCGGCAGGGTCTTGGCGCCACGGATCGGCAGGGTCGGCACGATGTCGAGCTGCGCATACAGCTCGGTCAGACCGCCGTTGACGCCCACCAGCAAGCCGGAAGCGGTTTTCGGGCCGATGCCCGGAACGCCGGGAATGTTGTCGGAAGAATCGCCCATCAGGGCCAGATAATCGATGATCTGCTCCGGAGCGACGCCGAATTTCTCCTTCACGCCCTCCACATCCATCGAACTACCGGACATGGTGTTGACCAAGGTAATGTGGCCGTCGACCAGTTGCGCCATGTCCTTGTCGCCGGTGGAGATGATCACCGGGCGATCGGCGGCCGCGCTGCTGCGGGCCAGGGTGCCGATCACGTCATCGGCCTCGACACCTTCGACGCACAGCAGCGGGAAACCGAGGGCGATCACGCTCTGGTGCAGCGGCTCGATCTGCACGCGCATGTCGTCGGGCATGCTTGGGCGGTTGGCTTTGTATTCGGCGTACATCTCATCGCGAAATGTCCCACCCTTGGCGTCGAACACCACGGCGAACGGGCTGTCCGGATACTGCTTGCGCAGGCTCTTGAGCATGTTCAGCACGCCTTTGACCGCACCGGTCGGCAGGCCTTTGGAGGTGGTCAGCGGTGGCAGCGCGTGAAAGGCGCGGTACAGGTAAGACGAACCGTCCACCAGGACGAGGGGGGCTTGGCTCATGAGCAGAATCAACCTTTTCGGCGGGCCCGGCGCTAGAATAGCGGGACCGTTGACGACAAAGGGACAAGGTTATCATGCGTACGTTAAATCGCTTGCTGCTGGTCAGTCTGATTGCTGTTTCACCGCTGGCCGCGATCGCGGCGGATGATGCGCCATCGTCGGAGCCGGAAGTTACCATTAGCACGCACACGGAAGGCGACAAGGTCATTCAGGAATACAGCCGCAGTGGATTCGTCTACGCGATCAAGGTCACACCGAAGGGCGGTAAACCCTATTTCCTAGTGCGCGCCGATGGTTCGGACGCGAACTACATCCGGTCCGACCAGCCGGATATGCTTATTCCGTCGTGGGAAATCTTTACCTGGAAGTAAGTTTCCTGACTTTTAATCGGCGCCGTTTGATGGCGGCGCCAGAACTGAGCAGTTTTTAACCATGTCTGTGTTCACCCCCCTGGCTCGGCCCGAGCTGGAAACCTTTCTCGCCCCATACGGGCTCGGCCGTCTGCTCGATTTCCAGGGGATCGCCGCCGGCAGCGAAAACACCAACTTCTTCATCAGCATGGAAAAGGGCGAGTTCGTCCTGACCCTGGTCGAGCGCGGCCCGGTGCAGGAAATGCCGTTCTTCATCGACCTGCTCGACGTCCTCCACGAAGCCGACCTGCCGGTGCCCTACGCACTGCGCACCACTGACGGCGTGGCCCTGCGTGAGCTGAAAGGCAAGCCGGCGCTGCTGCAACCGCGTCTGGCCGGCAAGCACATCAAGCAGGCCAACGCCCAGCATTGCGCGCAGGTCGGTGACTTGCAGGCGCACCTGCACCTGGCAACCCAGGGCAACAACATGATCAAACGCAAGACCGATCGTGGCCTGGACTGGATGCTGGAAGAAGGCACACAGTTTCTTTCGCACCTGAGCGACGCGCCGCGTGCGCTGCTGCAAACCGCGCTGGACGAAATCACCCAACAGAAAGAGAAAATTCTCGCGCTGCCTCGGGCAAATATCCACGCCGACCTGTTTCGCGACAACGCAATGTTCGAAGGCACGCACCTGACCGGGCTGATCGACTTCTACAACGCCTGCTCCGGGCCGATGCTCTACGACGTGGCGATCGCCTTGAACGACTGGTGTTCGGACGATGATGGCCTGATCGACGGCCCGCGTGCTCGGGCCTTCCTCGGTGCCTACGCGGCACTGCGTCCGTTCACGGCGGCCGAGGCCGAATTGTGGCCGACCATGCTGCGAGTGGCGTGCGTGCGGTTCTGGCTGTCGCGGCTGATTGCGGCGGAATCGTTCGCCGGGCAGGACGTGCTGATTCACGATCCGAAAGAGTTCGAGCAGCGGCTGGCGCAGCGTCAGACGGTCAATACGCCGCTACCTTTCGCCCTGTAAAAGAAAAAACCGCAGCCTGCACAGGCTGCGGTTTTTTTTGTATCAGAGCGATTCGAGACAACCCGCCAGATCATTCCCCAGCTTCTCCAGCACTTGCTCGTAACCCTGAGCCGTCGCTGGCGTGTACCCGCCCAGCGCATCCAGTTCCGCCAGTTTCACCGGCAGGCCTGCCACCAGGGTCTCGGCGAGACGTGGACGTAGCGGCGGCTCACTGAACACGCAGGTCTTGCCGACTTCCTGCAAGCGCGCGCGCATCGCCGCCACATGCTGGGCGCCCGGCTGCACTTCCGCCGCTACGCTGAACACGCCGGTGTGCTTCAAGCCGTAGGCCTCCTCGAAGTAGTCGAAGGCTTCGTGGAAGACGAAGTAGGGTTTGCCTTCAATACCGGCCAGACGTTTCTTCAAGCGCTGATCCAGTGCATCCAGACGTTCATCGAACGCCTTGGCGTTGCTCTGATAGCGCTCGGCATTGGCCGGGTCTGCGGCGCTCAAGTCAGCAGCCATTTTGTCGGCAATAACCCGCGCGTTCACCGGCGATAGCCAGAGATGCGCATCGAGGCTGCCCGGACGATGATCGTGGTCGTGTTCGTCGGCTTCTTCGGCATGGGAATGACTGTCTGCGGCGAAGCGGCGCAGTTTCATGCCAGGCAGGTCCTGTACCGCGACGCTCGGCAACGTACGACCGTTCAGCACGCGAGGCAGGAAACTTTCCATGTCCGGGCCGATCCAGTACAGCAGGTCCACCGATTGCACCTTGCGCACGTCGGACGGACGCAACGCGTAGTTATGTGGCGAAGCCCCCGGTGGCAGCAGCACTTCGGGAATAGCCACGCCGTCCTGCACCGCAGCGGCAATCAGTTGCAGGGGCTTGATGCTGGTGAGGACTCTGACCTCGGCCTGAGCCGGACCGATCAGCAGAAAACCGGTGATGAATACGACAAAAACAGAAAAAAGTCGGGACACGATGACCACTCAATGAGGCGAGAACGGGTAACATAATAACGTCTCTAACCAAACTCGTCGCCGCTCATGCCTATTACACCGATTGCCAGCCGTCCTCACGACCACTCGCACTGCGTTCACAGCGCGCTGTCCGAGGCCGATGCCCTGTGTGCACAGAAAGGCTTGCGCCTGACCGCGTTGCGCCGGCGGGTGCTGGAACTGGTCTGGCAAAGCCACAAGCCGCTGGGCGCCTACGACATTCTGGCCGTGCTCAGCGAGCAGGACGGCCGCCGCGCCGCGCCGCCGACCGTATACCGGGCGCTGGATTTCCTGCTGGAAAACGGTCTGGTGCACCGCATTTCCTCGCTCAACGCCTTCGTCGGCTGCGTTCACCCTAAACATTCGCACCAGGGTCAGTTCCTGATTTGCCGCGAATGCCATGCCGCCATTGAACTTGAGCAAAAAACCATCAGCGACGCTATCGTTCACAGCGCCAAGGACGTCGGCTTCATCGTCGAGGCCCAGACCGTCGAAGTGGTCGGCCTCTGCTCCGGTTGCCGGGGGGCTTGATGAGCGATGCGCTGATCCGTCTGGAGCAGGTGGCGGTCCGGTTTGCCGGGCAGAACGTGCTGGACAACATTCACCTGAGCGTCGAACCGGGGCAGATCGTCACCCTGATCGGCCCCAACGGCGCCGGCAAGACCACGCTGGTGCGCGCCGTGCTCGGGCTGCTGAAACCCGACAGCGGCAGCGTCTGGCGCAAGCCGAAGCTGCGCGTCGGTTACATGCCGCAAAAACTCCACGTCGATCCGACCTTGCCGCTGTCAGTCCTGCGCTTTCTGCGGCTGGTGCCGGGCGTCGATCGTCCGCGTGCGCTGGCGGCACTCAAGGAAGTCGGCGCCGAGCACGTCATCGACAGCCCGGTGCAAAGCGTTTCCGGCGGTGAAATGCAGCGCGTGCTGCTGGCCCGTGCCTTGTTGCGCGAGCCGGAACTGCTGGTGCTCGACGAGCCGGTGCAGGGCGTCGATGTTGCCGGGCAAGCCGAGCTGTACAGCCTGATCACCCGTCTGCGCGACCGTCACGGTTGCGGTGTGCTGATGGTGTCCCACGATCTGCATCTGGTGATGAGCACCACCGATCAGGTGGTGTGCCTCAACCGTCACGTCTGCTGCTCCGGGCATCCCGAGCAGGTCAGCGGCGATCCGGCCTTCGTCGAGCTGTTCGGCAACAATGCGCCGAGCCTGGCGATCTATCACCACCATCATGACCACGCCCACGACCTGCACGGTTCGGTGGTCAAGGGGCCTTTGACGGGCCAACCTCACGTTCACGGAGATAGCTGCAAGCATGGCTGATTTTCTGTTCTACGCCCTGCTTGCAGGTCTGGCGCTGGCGGTGGTCGCGGGGCCGCTGGGCTCGTTCGTGGTCTGGCGGCGCATGGCCTATTTTGGCGACACGCTGTCCCACGCCGCACTGCTCGGCGTGGCGCTGGGCTTTCTGCTGGATGTCAGCCCGACCGTCGCGGTCACCGTGGGCTGCCTGCTGCTGGCGGTGCTGCTGGTGACCTTGCAACAGCGCCAGCCGCTGGCGTCCGACACACTGTTGGGCATTCTTGCGCCGAGCACGCTCTCTCTCGGGCTGGTGGTACTAAGCTTCATGCATGAAGTGCGGATCGACCTGATGGCCTATCTGTTCGGCGACCTGCTGGCGATCAGCCCGACCGATCTGGCGTGGATCCTCGGCGGCAGCGCAGCGGTGCTGGTGTTGCTGGTGACGCTGTGGCGGCCGCTGCTGGCGATCACCGTGCACGAAGAACTGGCCCGGGTCGAAGGCCTGCCGGTGGCCGGTTTGCGCATGGCGCTGATGCTGTTGATCGCAGTCGTGATCGCCGTGGCGATGAAAATCGTCGGTGTGTTGCTGATTACTTCGCTGTTGATCATCCCGGCGGCTGCGGCACAACGTCACGCCCGTTCGCCGGAACAGATGGCACTGGGCGCGAGCGTGCTGGGCATGCTCGCCGTGTGTGGCGGGCTGGCGTTGTCGTGGTTCAAGGACACCCCGGCAGGCCCGTCAATCGTTGTGACGGCGGCCGCACTGTTTCTGCTGAGTTTTGTTCTGCCCCGTCGAGGGGTGTAGACTTGCTCGTTTTTTGCGCAAATAGAGAGTCGCAGGAATGAAGCCGTTCGCCTCCCGTTATCTGCTCCTTGTGGCCTTTTCAGTGCTGCTGGGCGCCTGCCAAAGCACGCCGCCGGTGGCCGAAGTCCCCGATGCGCGGGCCACGGCCATCGCACAGCTGGAGCAAAGCCTGGCCAGCAGCGAACTGGCCACTGCCGAAGACCAATTGGCAGCCTTGCAGGCCGAAACCCCCAACGATCAATCCCTTGAGCAATACCAGCGTCAGTTGGCCGAAGCCTATCTGCGTCGCAGCCAGATCGTCCTGCAGAAGGGCGATGTGAATGCGGCCGCAACCGCGCTGGCCCGTGCCCGCGTGCTGATGCCCAAGGCCCCGGCACTGACCGGTGGCGTCAATGGCGCGATCACCGAAGCGCGCAAGGCCGAGCTGGAGAAAGCCGAAGCAGCGCTGCAGGCCGCTGAAGCCAAGCCGAAAGCCAAAGTGATCGATCCGACTGCCGAGAGCACCACGGTTGCGCTGAATATCACCGATAGCCGCAAACTTCGCCGCCAACTGGATGCGATCGCCGCCGATGTGGTGAATTACGACTGTGCGGTGAGCATTCAGGCCCCGCGCACCAATGATTACCCGTGGCTGGCGACGTTGATCACCAAGCGCGTTAAGAAGCTTGATCCGGACTTCGATCTGCAAATCAAAAAGCAGATCCTGCGCAGCGTTCCCGCTCAAGTGGTTTTGAGTCCTCGTAAACCATAAAAAATCGCGAGCAGGCTCGCTCCCACAGGTACAACATGATTCCTGTGGGAGCGAGCCTGCTCGCGATGACTGTTTCAGAAATTACAAAACTATCAAGCCGGAATCGCCTTGGCCTTAGGCTCCCGATCCCAGACCCGATGCTGCCCGATCGCAGCAAAGAATGGCTTGGTCAGCGCGCCTACATCCTTGCCTTCTAGCAACCCCGCATCCGCCTCCAGCTTCAGCACGTCCAGCAACTGTTTGGCCTCGCCATGCAGCGCAATCGCCTTCAGGTGTTTGTACGCCTCCAGCAGGTAATGCAACGCCACGCCGTCACCGCTTAACGCTTTAACCGACGCCGCGCCACCCGGCACGAACACCGCGTCGAACGCTACCGATGGCAAACCCTCCATCGACGCATCCACCGCCAGGCTTTTGCCATCCGCCGTTTTCACCGGCGCTGAGGTCGGGCCGAGCAATTTGGCGTGCGCACCTTCTGCCGCCAGCGCCTTCTTCATCGCATCAATCGCCGCACCATCGACGCCGTTGGCCGCAAGGATCGCAACTTTTCGTGTCTTGATGTTCTCCGGCAGCAGGTTGGCCTGACTCAGCGCCGGCGAACGATCCAGTGATGTTTCAGGCACGTCCACGGTACCTTTGCCTGGCGCTGGCAGACCCAGGTTGGCCGCCACGCGTTTGGCCAGCTCCAGATCGATGTTGGCGAGAATCTCGTTCACTTCTCGCGCCCGGATGAACTCACGCTCAACCTTGCCCAGTTCGAAACTGTAGGCGGCGATGATGTGCTCCTTTTCGTGCGGGCTCATGCTGTTGAAGAACAGCCGCGCCTGAGAGAAGTGGTCGCTGAACGACTCGCTGCGCTGACGGATCTTGTTGGCGTCGATACGTTCCGGGTAGCTCTCGAAGCCGCCGTCCTGCGCGGCCGGTGGCGTCTCTTTCGGCCAGCCGCCATCGATGGAATTGGGTTCATACGAGGCACGGCCCTTGTCGATCACCGTGCGGTGCTGGGCATCGCGCTGGCCGTTGTGGAACGGTGCGACCGGGCGATTGATCGGCAGCTCATGAAAGTTCGGCCCGCCGAGTCGGCTGATTTGCGTGTCCGTGTAGGAAAACAGTCGGCCCTGCAGCAGCGGATCATTCGAAAAGTCGATGCCCGGCACGATATGGCCGGGGCAGAACGCGACCTGCTCGGTCTCGGCGAAGAAGTTGTCCGGGTTGCGGTTGAGGGTCATCTTGCCCAACGGCGTGATCGGAACGATTTCTTCGGGAATCAGTTTGGTCGGGTCGAGGATGTCGAAGTCGAAGTCGTGCTCGTTTTCCTCCTCGATGATCTGAACGCCGAGTTCCCATTCCGGGTAGTCACCCATTTCGATGGCTTCCCAGAGATCGCGCCGATGGTAGTCGGTGTCTTTGCCCGCAAGTTTTTGCGCCTCGTCCCAAACCAAAGAACAGGTGCCGGCGGTAGGGCGCCAGTGGAATTTGACGAAGCGCGATTTGCCCTCGGCATTGATCAGCCGGAAGGTGTGCACGCCGAAGCCCTGCATGCTGCGCAGGCTTTTCGGGATGGCCCGGTCGGACATGGCCCAGATCACCATGTGCGCCGATTCCGGTACCAGCGACACAAAATCCCAGAACGTGTCGTGAGCCGAGCCGCCGGTAGGGATCTCGTTATGCGGTTCGGGTTTCACCGCGTGGACGAAGTCAGGAAACTTGATCGCGTCCTGAATGAAGAACACCGGCATGTTGTTGCCGACCAGATCGAAGTTGCCTTCGTCGGTGAAGAACTTCACGGCAAAACCGCGCACGTCACGGACGGTGTCGCCGGAGCCGCGCGGCCCCTGGACCGTGGAAAAGCGCACGAATACCGGAGTTTTCTTCCCCGGATCCTGCAGGAAACCGGCCTTGGTGAGCGCCGCATGGTTCTCGTAGCTTTGAAAGAATCCATGGGCGCCGGTGCCGCGGGCGTGAACGATGCGCTCGGGAATCCGTTCATGGTCAAAGTGCGTGATCTTTTCACGCATGATGAAGTCTTCCAAAAGCGACGGCCCGCGAGCTCCGGCCTTGAGGGTGTTCTGATTATCAGCAATTTTCACGCCCTGGTTGGTGCGCAGGGCCTGACCGGTAGCGTCGGAGCGAAACTTCTCCAGGCTGTCGAGTTTGGCATTGGTGTTGGCGCGATCCGGGGTATCGGTGCCGGCCAGTTGGCTTTTGTCATTGGCAGGTTTCTTGGTACTCATCAGTCATGAACTCCTGTTTGTCCCGGGATTGCTCCGGAACGCTTGAGTGTTTCCCAGGCACGGCACCCAGGGTTTTCAAGTCGCTTAAGTAGTGACTGACGAGGGTTTCGGGCGTTCCTTTTTTATGACCTTTGATCCTGTTATTGCCAAATCGAAGGTTATTTGCGAAATAAATGCTAAGAACCTCTATACGGACAGGCTAAAATGCGCGCCCGGCTAACCGCTGATCCTTTTCCAACGCGCCCCACAAGGTTCGCTACGTGATCGAGTTTCAAAACGTCCATAAGACTTACCGCGTCGCCGGTAAGGACATCACCGCGCTGCATCCGACCAGCTTCTCCATCGAGAACGGTCAGGTGTTCGGCCTGATTGGCCATTCCGGTGCGGGAAAAAGTACCCTGCTGCGTCTGATCAATCGCCTGGAGCAATCCAGTGGCGGCAAGATCATCGTCGACGGCGAAGAAGTCACCGCGCTGGACGCCAACGGCCTGCGCCGTTTCCGTCAGCAGGTCGGGATGATCTTCCAGCACTTCAACCTGCTGGCATCCAAGACTGTGGCCGACAACGTCGCGCTGCCGCTGACCCTGGCCGGTGAACTGTCCCGTGCCGAGATCGACCAGCGTGTGGCCGAGTTGCTGGCGCGGGTCGGTCTGTCCGATCACGCCAAAAAGTACCCGGCGCAGCTGTCCGGCGGTCAGAAGCAGCGCGTCGGCATCGCCCGCGCCCTGGCGACCAAGCCGAAGATCCTGCTGTGCGACGAAGCCACCAGCGCCCTCGACCCGCAGACCACCGCGTCGGTCCTGCAACTGCTGGCCGAGATCAACCGCGAGCTGAAACTGACCATCGTCCTGATCACCCACGAGATGGATGTGATCCGCCGCGTGTGCGATCAGGTCGGCGTGATGGATGCCGGCGTGATCGTCGAGCAAGGTTCGGTGGCCGATGTGTTCCTGCATCCGAAACACCCGACCACCAAGCGTTTCGTCCAGGAAAGCGAGCAGATTGATGAAAGCGAGCAGCGCGATGACTTCGCTCACGTGCCGGGCCGCATCGTGCGTCTGACCTTCCAGGGCGAAGCGACCTACGCGCCGTTGCTCGGTACCGTCGCCCGGGAAACCGGTGTGGACTACAGCATCCTGGCCGGTCGTATCGACCGCATCAAAGACATTCCTTACGGGCAATTGACCCTCGCCGTCACCGGTGGCGACATGGAAGCGGCGTTCGCCCGCTTCACCGCCGCTGACGTTCACATGGAGGTGTTGCGCTAATGGAAGACCTGATGAGTTTCTTCACCAATATCGACTGGTACGAAATCTGGCTCGCCACCGGCGACACCCTGATGATGCTCGGCGGTTCGCTGCTGTTCACCGTGCTGCTCGGCCTGCCGCTGGGCGTGTTGCTGTTCCTGTGCAGCCCGCGTCAGTTGCTCGAAGCCAAAGGCGTGTACGCGCTGCTGTCGTTGGTGGTGAACATCCTGCGTTCGCTGCCGTTCATTATTCTGTTGATCGTGATGATCCCGTTCACCGTGCTGATCACCGGCACCTCGCTGGGCGTGGCCGGTGCGATTCCACCGCTGGTGGTGGGTGCGACGCCGTTCTTCGCGCGGCTGGTGGAAACCGCCCTGCGTGAAGTCGATCGCGGCATCATCGAAGCGACCCAGTCGATGGGCGCGACCACTCGCCAGATCATCATGAACGCCCTGCTGCCGGAGGCCCGTCCGGGCATCTTCGCAGCAATTACGGTGACGGCGATTACACTGGTTTCCTACACGGCGATGGCCGGTGTGGTCGGTGCCGGTGGCCTGGGTGACCTGGCGATCCGTTTCGGCTATCAGCGTTTCCAGACCGACGTGATGATCGTCACCGTGGTGTTGCTGCTGATTCTGGTGCAAGTGCTGCAAATGGTCGGCGACCGACTGGTCGTGCACTTCTCGCGCAAATAACCGGTTTTGTAATGACATGAGCCGGCCATTCGCTGGCAGGCGCCAGACGGGCGCCGTAAAAAGGAGTTAGCTGAATGAAAAAACTGATTGTTGCCCTGGCTGCCTTTGCAGCGTTCTCGGCCCACGCCGACGAAACCCTGACCGTTGCTGCCACTCCGGTACCGCACGCGGAAATCCTCGAATTCGTGAAGCCGGCACTGGCCAAAGAAGGCGTGGATCTGAAGGTCAAGGTCTTCACCGACTACGTACAGCCGAACGTACAAGTGGCCGAGAAGCGTCTGGACGCCAACTTCTTCCAGCACCAGCCGTACCTCGATGAGTTCAACAAGGCCAAGGGCACCAGCCTGGTGTCCGTGACCGGCGTGCACCTGGAACCGCTGGGCGCCTACTCCAGCAAGTTCAAGAAAATCGAAGAGCTGCCAAGCGGCGCCAACGTGGTGATCCCGAACGACGCCACCAACGGCGGCCGTGCGCTGTTGCTGCTGGCCAAGGCCGGCGTGATCACCCTGAATGATCCGAGCAACATCCTGTCGACCGTCAAGGACATCGCCCAGAACCCGAAAGACCTGAAGATCCGTGAACTGGAAGCCGCGACCATCCCGCGCGTGCTGACCCAGGTCGACCTGGCGCTGATCAACACCAACTACGCGTTGGAAGCCAAGCTCGATCCGTCCAAGGATGCGCTGGTCATCGAAGGCAGCGACTCGCCTTACGTGAACATCCTGGTGTCCCGCGCGGACAACAAGGACAGCGACGCGATGAAGAAACTGGCCGCTGCGCTGCACAGCCCGGAAGTGAAGAAATTCATTACCGAGAAGTACAAAGGTGCGGTGTTGCCGGCGTTCTGATTTGATCGTGCCCATGCTCTGCGTGGGCATGCATCCCCGGGCGCTCCGCGTCCGCTGGGACGCAGAGCGTCCCTTGCTGCATTCCCACGCAGAGCGTGGGAACGATCAAAACGAAAAGGGGACGCCAGTGGCGTCCCCTTTTTTGTGCGTTCAGTTTTTACTTGCGGCTCAACATCACCGGCAACTGCGCCACCAGCTTGGCATTATTCAGCGGCGCCCGAATAAACCCGCGCTGTGTCCCGTCCGGCCCGATCACCGCCAGGTTGCCGCTGTGATCCACGGTGTAATTCGGCTTGCTGGTGTCCGCCGGAATGAACGGAATGCTCACCGCGTTCGCCACCTTCTGCAGCTCGTCGATGGACTTTGGCGTCAGGCCTATGAACTGTGGATCGAAGTAGCCCAGGTACTGTTTCAACTGCGCAGGGTTGTCGCGGTTCGGGTCGACGCTGACCAGCACGATCTGCAACTTGTCCACGGCATCCTTCGGCAGCTCGCTCTTGATCTGGCGCAACTGGGCGAGGGTGGTCGGGCAGATGTCCGGACAGAAGGTGTAGCCGAAGAACAGCAGGCTCCACTTGCCCTTGAGCTCGTTGATCGTGACCGGTTGGCCGTTCTGATTGGTCATCGTCACGTCCGGCAGGTTGCGGCTCTGCGGCAGCAGGATGATGCCGGCGTCGATCAGTGCGGTCGGGTCGCCCTGGCCCTTGCCGCTCAGCACTTTGTTGACGGTCAGGCCGAGGATCAGCGCGATCACGGCGACGAGGATGAAGACGGTTTTCTGGGTTCGAGTCATAGGTTCAACAGTAAGTAGTGGTCTACGAGCAGGGCGATGAACAGCAGAAACAGGTACCAGATAGAGTACTTGAAGGTGTTGATCGCCGCGTGCGGCCGAGTGCCACGGTACAGCACCACGGCCCATTGCAGAAACCTGGCGCCCAGCCCGAGCGCGCAGATCAGGTACAGCAGGCCGCTCATGTGGATCACGTACGGCAACAGGCTGACCGCCAGCAGGGCGAAGGTGTACAGCAGAATGTGCACCTTGGTGTAGTGCTCGCCATGGGTGACCGGCAGCATCGGAATGTCGGCCTTGGCGTATTCCTCTTTGCGGTGGATGGCCAGCGCCCAGAAGTGCGGCGGGGTCCAGGCGAAGATGATCAGCACCAGCAGCAGCGGTTCGGCACTGACGTGGCCGGTCGCGGCGGTCCAACCGAGCAGCGGCGGAGCGGCGCCGGCGAGGCCGCCGATGACGATGTTCTGCGGCGTCGCACGCTTGAGAAAACCGGTGTAGATCACCGCGTAGCCGAGCAGCGAGGCCAGGGTCAGCCAGGCAGTCAGCGGATTGGTGAAGGTCAGCAGCAGTGCCTGGCCGAGCAACGCCAGCACCAGCGCAAAGGTCAGTGCTCCTGTGGGCGAAACCCGGCCCTCCGCCAGCGGCCGTTTGTGGGTGCGGGCCATGACCGCATCGATGCGTCGGTCCACCACATGATTGACCGCCGCCGCGCCACCGGCACACAGCGCGATCCCCAGGTTGCCGAACACCAGCACCGTCCACGGCACCCCGGCGCGGGTCGCGAGGAACATGCCCACCAGCGAGGTGATGAGCATCAGCACCACGACTTTCGGTTTGGTCAGCTCCAGGTAATCACGCCACAGCGCCTGCGCCGGACGTTCGCCGATCAGAATCGCCATGGCGTCTCTCCTTTAATCGTGATGGGCGCCGCCGAGTGTTTGCGCGGGCTCAGGCGCCAGCGCGCGATCATCGGCTGCCTGACCCGAACCAGGCTGGTTCGCGCGTGATAGTTGACCAGCACCATGGTCAGCAGCAGCGCTGCGCCGCCAGCGTTATGCGCCACGGCCACCGGCAGCGGCAGATGAAACAGCACGTTGCTGATGCCGAGGGTGATCTGCGCGGCGAGGGCGATCAGCACCAGCCCGGCCAGTCGCGTCATGCCGACCACTTTCAGTTGCCAGGCCAGACCGAGCAGGACGACCGTCACCAGCAACGCGCCGATGCGGTGGGTCAGGTGAATCGCCGTGCGTGCATCGCTGTCGAGTTGCCCGCCGAGGTAGTTGGGGCCGATGTGTTGAGTCAGGTGAAAGCCGTTGGCGAAATCCGCCGGCGGCAGCCATTGGCCGTGGCAGGTCGGGAAGTCGATGCAGGCCACCGCCGCGTAGTTGGAACTGACCCAGCCGCCGAGAGCAATCTGGCCGATCACCAACAACAATCCGGCAGTCGCCCAATATTGCAGACGCTTGGGCACGGTCAGCGCCGGCAGTACGCCGGACAGTCGCAACGTCAGCAGAAACAGCAGGCTCAGGGTCGCGAAGCCGCCGAGCAGATGCCCGGTTACCACTTGCGGCCAGAGCTTGAGCGTCACCGTCCACATGCCGAACGCCGCTTGGGCGAACACCACCGCCAGCAGAAACAGCGGCAGTTTCAGCGGTTGCCCCGGATGACGACGATTGACCCACGCGCGACCGGCCAATACCGAGATCAGCAGGCCGAGGGTGCCGGCGAAGTAACGGTGGATCATCTCGTTCCAGCCTTTGTGCGCCTCCACTGGCGAGTCGGGGTAATGCAGTTCGGCATGGGCCAGCTGGGCTTCGCTTTTCGGCACGCTGATGAACCCGTAGCAGCCCGGCCAGTCCGGGCAGCCGAGGCCGGCGTGGGTCAGGCGGGTGTAGGCGCCGAGCAGCACGACGATCAGTGCCAGCAGGGTGGCAAACAGCGCGAGGCGAAATCCAGGTTTGGCCATGACGATGCCCTTATCCGATGTTCGACAGTTTCAGCAGGTGGCGCAGGTCGTTGAGCAGATCCTTGCCCTTGACGCTCGGGTCGTAGCGCAGCACGAGGTTGCCGTGGGGATCGATGATCCACAGTTGCGGCGTGGCCTTGTCGCCTGTGGCCTTGCTGAAGGTCGCCGGGTCCAGCGGGTAGCGTTGCAGCTGCGGGTATTCGCGGGTCAGCTTGGCTTCGTAGTCGGCAGTCAACGGTTGTGCAGCGGCCAGGGCGTGGCTGGCGCGCCCGGCTTCGCGGCCCAGGCCGATCTGGATCTGCCGCGCCAGGTACACCAGTTGCTGGCAGTCCACCGCACAGTCTTTCGGCGCGGTCACGAGCATCTGCCAGCGCGTTTCGTCAGCCTGGATACCGAGGTCAGCGCGGGTCTGGCCGTTGCCGATCAGTTCGCCGTGATAGCTGCGACCTTCCGGCACCCAGAACTGCAACTTGTACATGCCGGTGGCGAGGATCATCGGACCGACCACGCCGAGCACGATCAGCAGCAACTGGATGCGTCCGCGACGGCGACTGGCCGGGACTTTCGTTTCAGACATGCTGGGTGGATTCATGGCCGCTCCCATGGTGTTTCTCCTTTGCGTTGTGCCAGCCGAGATAGAGGTAGAGACCGAGCAGGGCGGTGGCCATGGCGAACCACTGCACGGCGTAACCGAGGTGTTTTTCCGGGCCCATCGCGACTACCGGCCAGTCGGCCTGATAGCTGGCGGGGCCGGGTTCGGCGCGTAATTCGTAGGCGAACCCGTCGCGTTCGAGGGTTTTCCACAGCTTCGCGGGTTCGATGGCGGTGACGGTCTGCGGCCAGGTGCTGCTGACCGGATCGGCATGCAGCTGGAAGGTGGCACCGGGGGCGACATACACCCAGGCATCGACATTCACGGCATCGGCTGGCGTATTGAATTGCGGGGCCGTGCGCCGGTCCGGCCACGGCAGCCAACCGCGATTGACCAGCAGCCACTGGCCGCTGCGTTGATCCTGAAACGGTTGCAGCAATTCGACGCCGACCTTGCCGTTGCGCTGGCGGTTGTCCAGCAACAGGCTGTGGGCGGCGTCGAACTGGCCGTGCAGATGCACCCGGCGAAAGGCCGGATCGGCGCTGTGCAGCAACTCGGTGCTGGCCATCGGTTCGGCGGCGCGGCGTTCGGCGTAGCTGGCGAGCAGGGCGGTTTTCTCCGCGCCCCGGCCCAGTTGCCAGAAGCCCAGCGAAATCAGCAACGGCAGCAGCAGGCCGACCACCAGTGTCGGCACCACACCCGGCCGGAAGCGCTTCATGGCCGCGCCAGAAAATCAGTGAACGCGATCGCTATACTCAAGTGCATCGCTTGTTCCCCCGGAGTTCTTCCCATGCTCAAAGCAGCCATCGTCCTGATGCTGATTGCCACGGTGGTCAGCCTGTTCAGCGGCCTGTTTTTCCTGGTCAAGGACGACAGCAGCTCGAATCGCCTGGTGATCGCCTTGAGTGTTCGGGTGGCGTTGGCCGCTGTCACCGTCGGCCTGATCGCCTGGGGTTTCTACAGCGGCCAACTGGTGTCCCACGTGCCGTGGTAGCTGCAAGCGCCAAGCTACAAGCTACAAGCCTTACCGTTTTGACTTGAAGCTCGCAGCTCGCGGCTTGCAGCTGCTGTTAAAGCACATAAACGAAGATGAACAAGCCGATCCACACCACATCGACGAAGTGCCAATACCAGCTCGCCGCTTCAAAGCCGAACTGATGTTCGTTGTCGAAATGGCCCTTCATGATCCGCATCAGCATCACGAACAGAATGATCGTGCCGATGGTCACGTGGGCGCCGTGGAAACCGGTGAGCATGAAGAACGTCGCGCCGTAGATGCCCGAGCCGAGGGTCAGCCCCAGTTCGTGGTAGGCGTGGATGTATTCTTCGGCCTGGAAACCCAGGAACGCGCAGCCCAGCAGCACGGTGATCGCCAGCCACAGTTTCAGCGCGCCGCGATGGCCTTTCTTCAGCGCGTGGTGGGCAATGGTGATGGTCACGCTGGAGCTCACCAGCAGGATGGTGTTGATCAGCGGCAGGCCCCAGGGGCTGATGACTTCCTTGGGCGGCGGGAACAGTTTCGGATCCGGCGTGTGCAGCAGCGGCCAGGTGAACTGGAAGTTCGGCCAGAGCATGTGGGCGATGCCTTTGGTGCCTTCGCCGCCCAGCGCCGGGCCGGAAATGTGCCGCACGTAGAACAGCGCGCCGAAGAAGGCGATGAAGAACATCACCTCGGAGAAGATGAACCAGCTCATGCCCCAGCGGAACGAGCGGTCCAGTTGCGGGCTGTACAACCCCGCGCGGCTTTCCTTGATCACCGTGCCGAACCAGCCGAACAGCATGTACGCCAGCAACAGACCGCCGACGAAAAAGATCAGCGGGCCGTGGGATTCCGGACGCGCTGCCTTCAGATCGTTGAACCAGGTCGCCAGGCCGTACACGGTGACGAACATCCCCACCGTGGCCACGATCGGCCACTTGCTCTGGGCCGGGACGTAATAGTGCTCATGAGTTGCCATTTATTGTTCTCCTTATCGGGCACGCTTAACCGCCAGTGTTTGCAGCCACCGGAGGATGTCGGGCGGTGATATCGAACAGCGTGTAGGACAGCGTCAGGTGCTTCACGTCCTTGGGCATGTCGCGGTCAACGATGAAACGCACCGGCATCTCGATCTGCTGACCGGGCTGCAGCACCTGCTGGGTAAAGCAAAAGCATTCGGTCTTGTGGAAGTACGCGGCCGCATTGCTCGGCGCGATGCTCGGTACGGCTTGAGCGCTCATCGGTTTGTCGGTGGGATTGCGCGCGATGAAGATCATCTCGTTCACCGCGCCGGGGTTGGCCGTCAGCTCGTCATGCTTGGGATAGAAATCCCATGGCATGTCGGCGGTGTTGGTCGACAGAAACTGCACCCGCACCTGCCGCGTAGCATCGACGGTCTGCTCGCCCTCGTACTGCCCGGCGGTCTTGCCGTTGATGCCGAACGCCTTGCACATCACGTCGTAGATCGGCACCAGGGCAAAGCCGAAGACGAACATCGCCACCACCACGCCGAGCAGTCGGGTGACCAGCTTCTTCATCGAGATCGAGTCAGCCATGGTGGCGGCCCTCAACGGCTACAGGGTTCATTTCACTTCCGGCGGTGTGGTGAAGGTGTGATACGGCGCCGGAGACGGCACGCTCCATTCCAGACCTTCGGCGCCATCCCACGGTTTGGCCGGAGCCGGTTCGCCGCCACGGATGGTCTTGATCACGATGAACAGGAAGAAGATCTGCGTGGCGCCAAACATGAACGCGCCGATCGACGAGACCATGTTGAAGTCGGCGAACTGCAGGTTGTAGTCCGGAATCCGTCGGGGCATGCCCGCCAGGCCCACGAAGTGCATCGGGAAGAACGTCAGGTTCATGCCGACGAAGGACAGCCAGAAGTGCAGCTTGCCCAGAGTTTCGTCGTACATGTGGCCGGTCCATTTCGGCAGCCAGTAATAGGCCGACGCGAAAATCCCGAAGATCGCCCCCGGCACCAGCACGTAGTGGAAATGCGCGACCACGAAGTAGGTGTCCTGGTACTGGAAGTCCGCCGGGGCGATGGCCAGCATCAGCCCGGAGAAACCGCCGATGGAAAACAGGATCACGAACGCCACGGCAAACAGCATCGGCGTCTCGAAGGTCATCGAGCCTTGCCACATGGTGCTGGCCCAGTTGAACACCTTCACCCCGGTTGGCACCGCGATCAGCATCGTCGCGTACATGAAGAACAACTCGCCCACCAGCGGGATGCCCACCACGAACATGTGGTGCGCCCAGACGATGAACGACAGGAACGCGATGCTCGCCGTGGCGTAGACCATCGAGGTGTAGCCGAACAGCGGCTTGCGCGAGAAGGTCGGGATGATCTGGCTGACGGCACCGAAGGCCGGCAGGATCATGATGTACACCTCGGGGTGGCCGAAGAACCAGAACACATGCTGGAACAGCACCGGGTCACCGCCACCGGCGGCACTGAAGAAACTGGTGCCGAAGTGGATGTCCATCAGCATCATCGTCACGCACCCGGCCAGCACCGGCATCACCGCGATCAGCAGGAACGCGGTGATCAGCCAGGTCCAGACGAACAGCGGCATTTTCATCAGGGTCATGCCGGGGGCGCGCAGGTTGAGGATGGTGGCGATCACGTTGATCGCGCCCATGATCGAGCTGATCCCCATCAAGTGAATGGCGAAGATGAAGAACGTCACGCTTTCCGGGGCATAGGTGGTGGACAGCGGCGCGTAGAACGTCCAGCCGAAGTTCGGCCCGCCACCGGGGGTGAAAAGAGTCGAGACCAGCAGCAGGAACGCCGCCGGCAGCAGCCAGAAGCTGAAGTTGTTCATCCGCGGCAGGGCCATGTCCGGCGCGCCGACCATCAACGGGATCATCCAGTTGGCGAGGCCGACGAACGCTGGCATCACCGCCCCGAATACCATCACCAGACCATGCATGGTGGTCATCTGGTTGAAGAATTCCGGCTGGACGATCTGCAGGCCGGGCTGGAACAGCTCGGCGCGGATCACCATGGCGAACGAGCCGCCGAGCAGGAACATGCAGAACGCAAACCACAGGTACAGCGTGCCGATGTCCTTGTGGTTGGTGGTCAGCACCCAGCGCATCAGGCCTTTGGCGGGGCCGTGGGCGTGGTCGTGCTCGGCATGA
The DNA here is from genome assembly GCF_059424205.1 of Pseudomonas sp. GW456-12-1-14-TSB6. Classification (NCBI taxonomy): domain Bacteria; kingdom Pseudomonadati; phylum Pseudomonadota; class Gammaproteobacteria; order Pseudomonadales; family Pseudomonadaceae; genus Pseudomonas; species Pseudomonas sp. GW456-12-1-14-TSB6. The sequence goes on along the minus strand of NZ_JBWKZE010000006.1, from coordinate 38,549 downwards.
CCGTGGTCATCGATGACAGCGCTCATGGCCGGTCTCCTTCAAGTGAGTGGACTGGGCAGGCCGGGACGCAGGGCCCCGACCGGTTCACGAAGTACGCAATAGACCGGCTCATTTGCTTTCCGCCTGTTTCAGCTCCAGCACTTCTTTTGGCGTGACCATGTCGCCCTTGTTGTTGCCCCAGGCGTTACGTTCGTAGGTCACGACCGCTGCGATATCGACTTCCGACAGCTGCTTGCCGAACGCCGCCATGGCGGTGCCGGGCTTGCCGTGGAAGACAATGCTCAGGTGCGCGTCTTTCGGGCCGGTGGCGATTTTCGAGCCCTTGAGTGCCGGGAACATCGGCGGCAGGCCCTGGCCTTCGGCCTGGTGACAGGCGACGCAGGTGGTGTGGTAAATCTTGTCGCCACGTTCCTTGAGTTCGTCGAGGGTCCATTCCTTGCTGGTCAGCTCCTTGAGCTGCAACGCTTCGGCCTTGCGCTCGGCGAGCCATTTTTCGTAGTCGGCCTTCTCCTTGACGTCGACCACGATCGGCATGAAGCCGTGGTCCTTGCCGCACAGTTCGGCGCACTGGCCACGGTAGAGGCCGGGCTTGTCGATGCGGGTCCAGGCTTCGTTGACGAACCCGGGGATCGCATCGCGCTTGACCGCGAAGGCCGGCACCCACCAGGAGTGGATCACGTCGGCGGAGGTCACGAGGAAGCGCACCTTGGCGCCGGTCGGCAGCACCAGCGGCTTGTCGACTTCGAGCAGGTAGTGCTCGCCCTTGGCCTCCTTGTTGTGGATCTGCTCGGCGGGCGTGGCCAGGTTGCTGAAGAACTCGACGTCCTGGCCCAGGTATTTGTAGTGCCACTTCCACTGATAACCGGTGATCTGGATATCGATATCCGGCTCACTGGTGTCGTACATCTTGATCAGGGTCGCGGTCGCCGGAACGGCCATCGCCACCAGGATCAGCAGCGGGACGACGGTCCAGAGAATTTCGACGGTGGTGCTTTCGTGGAATTTTGCGGCGACCTGCCCGGTAGAACGGCGGTGCACCATCATCGACCAGAACATGGCGCCGAAGACGATGATCCCGATCACCACACAGATCCAGAAAATGGTCATGTGCAGGTCGAATACTGCGTGACTGATTTCAGTCGCTCCAGGCGCCATATTCACAGTCCAGGCAGCGTGCACCGGGCTGAAAATCGACCACAACAGGAGGCCCATCCAGACGTGTGGATGTCGCATCATTGCGGGTTCCCCTTATCGTTCTTGTTATCCCGCCGGCTTTCACCAGAGGCAAGGGAGCGGCTGCATCAGACTACGAACTTGAATCGCCGGGCCTTGCTGCGTGGGCAGTCGGGCGTCATCAGCTAACTCCATTCAATGGCGAGTATAGACAGCCACCGAGAAATGCAATGTGCGGACGTAAATCGAATGAAACAGCTGACGCTTGCGTTCCAGGGCACGAATGGAGAAGGATGCAGACGAGTGGTGGCAAACCGATATAACGCCGGTGCATCAAGGATGAAATAATTATGACAAATGCGTCTTAGCATTTTTCGTAAGCCAGCTAAGTTATGTCTTCCCTATTTCATTGCCTTGTTTCCTGGAGTTTTCATGAACACCGCCGCATTGCGCGAGCAAATACACATAGCCCGACAACACGAGATTGAAACCGGAAAGCTGACCCGTCAGCTCGAAGCTCAAATGCAACACCTGCACCCGGCGATCCAGTTGCCGGAAACCGACGCCAACGGCGTGCTGACGCGATTTGTCGCCGCCTACATCGACGAAGTGCCAGACCTGCTGGATGCAGCCAATGAAGTCGCCAGGGAAGCGGGAATCGAGTCGCAGATCAAACCGGTGCTGAAAATCGCCGAGCAGTACTTCCTCCAGCCACCCGTGGGCCTGGACAGTCTGCTGGACGAAGCCTATCTGGCGCACCGTTTTGTCGAAGAGGTCAACGACCTGTACATCAAGCATTTCGGCCAGCCACTGATCCCCTTGGACATGACGGTCGCCAATCTGATTGCTCACCAGTTGATCGGTGAGGAATTTGCCAACCAACTCGACGAAGTGGTGCACCACGCGGTGGACAGCATGCTCGACGACGACAGCTTTGCGCTGGAGTCGGTGGAAGCCTACCGCGAGAAACTCAGCAGCCCGGACACCGGTGCGGCATGGAAACGCTGGCCGTGCATGAGCCGGCGTCTGGGCGTGGGCCTGGAGCTGGATCAGCCTGCGGCTTGATCTCGGCGCAAACGATTGGGGGAACAGATTGCTCTGTTCCCCCAAGTGTTTTCAGCCCGCCGCTCCGATCCCGGTGGTGGTGCGGATCCGCCCCTCGAGCCGTCGCTTCAACCCGCGAGACTCGATCAACAGTTTCGCCCCCTTGGCCGCATTCGCCCGGCCCCACTCTTCGAGCAGTTCCAGACACGAATGGTCGATGTAGCTCAGGTTATTGAGCGGCACGTGCACCGTTGTGCCCGGCGGAATGCTGCCCAGTACCTGAGTCAGCGCCGGCACCTTGAGGAACGTCGCGGCGCCCACCAGACGCAACTCCATTTCCCCTTCCTGCGGCAGATCGATGAGGCTGATTTTCAGGCGTGAAGCCTTGAACGCCAGTTTCAACAACGTCAGGCCGAAACCGATCAATACGCCCGTCAACAGGTCGGTGAAGATGATCGCCAGCGCCGTGGCGGCGTAGGTGAACATCGGCATCCGGCCATAACGCCCCAGACCACGAAACGCCTTGAGATCCACCAGTTTGAAACCGGTGTAGACCAGAACGCCCGCCAGACTCGCCACCGGAATGCTCTGCAACACGCTCGACAGCAACAGCACGAACGCCAGCAGCCACAGGCCATGGAAAATCGTCGAGTAGCGTGTGGTGGCGCCGGCCTGGACGTTGGCCGAACTGCGTACGATCACCCCGGTCATCGGCAGCGCGCCGACCAGACCACAGAGCATGTTGCCGACGCCTTGCGCCGACAGCTCACGGTCGAAATCCGAACGCGGGCCGCTGTGCATGCGATCCACCGCGGCGGCGGACAGCAGGGTTTCGGCGCTGGCGATGAAGGCGACGGCGAACGCGGCGATCAGCAGCGTCGGGTCGGCCAGGCTGAGCAGATCCGCCGGTGTCAGCCAGTCGATGGCTTCGGCCAGATTCGCCGGCACTTCAACCCGCTTCACTTGCAGCGCCAGCAGCAGGCTGGCGCCTGTCGCCAGTCCGACTCCGAGCAGCGCGCCCGGAATGAAACGCAGCGAATGCGGGCGGAATTTTTCCCACAGCCACATCACCGCGATGGTCGACAGCCCGAGCAGCCCGGCCTGCCAGCCAAAGGACGGCAAGGCCTGCGCCACCGCGCCGGGGAAAGCCGTGAGGTTGTCGAGACCGGAGGGTTTCGGTGAAGCGTCAAGCATCACATGCACCTGTGACAGCACGATCAGCACACCGATACCGGCAAGCATGCCGTACACCACCGCTGGCGCCGTGACCCGGAACCAGCAACCGAGCTTCAGGCGTCCCGCTACCAGTTGCAGGAAACCGGCGAGCAGCAGGATCGGCCCGAGCATTTCGATGCCGTGCTGGCGCACCAGCTCGAACACCAGCACCGCCAGACCCGCCGCCGGCCCGCTGACCTGCAACGGCGACCCCGCCAGCCAGCCCACCACCAGACCGCCGATGATCCCGGTGATCAGGCCTTTGGCCGGCGGCAGCCCTGACGCAATGGCAATGCCCATGCACAGCGGCAACGCGACCAGAAACACAACCACCGAAGCTAGCAGCTCCCGTGGCAACACAGCTTTCAATTGAGCCGCACGCATGGCGATACTCCCGAAGTTTTCTTCAGGCGTGGCAAGGCCTGGCCGCTGAAACAGCGGCCGGCGTCAAACCACACGGATTTTTAGGAGGATTTAGAAGCGCGCTTTGGGCGTCGCCACCGGAATCGGATGGCTGCCGTCGAGCGGCAGGAAGCATCCCTGATCCGCGTCGTAAGCTTTGATTTCGCTGGTTTCGATGTTGTAGACCCAGCCATGGATGAACAGATGACCGTTCGCCATGCGTGAGGCTACCGAAGGATGGGTACGCAAGTGCTGCAGTTGGGCGATGACGTTTTCCTCGGTGAGGATCGGCATGCTTTCTTTTTCGTCGGCGCAGTTGCAGTTGTCATGCACCATGGTTTTCGCGACTTCGGCGTGGCGCAGCCAGGCTTTGACCGTCGGCATCTTTTCCAGGCTGTCCGGATTGAGTACCGCACGCATGGCGCCGCAGTCGGAGTGGCCGCAAATGATGATGTGCTGCACGCCAAGTGCCAGAACCGCATATTCGATGGCGGTGGAAACGCCGCCGTTCATCTGGCCGTAGGGTGGTACGACGTTGCCGACGTTACGGGTCACGAACAGATCGCCGGGCGAACTCTGGGTGATCAGTTCAGGAACGATGCGCGAGTCGGCGCAGGTGATGAACATGGCCCGTGGCGACTGGGCCGTGGCGAGTTTCTTGAAGAGTTCTTCCTGCTGCGGAAAGACCTCATGATGAAAATGCAAAAAGCCGTCAACGATACGCTTCAACGCTGCATCGGCGGATTCCGCCACAGGGGCGGCTTGCGCCGACGCAGCCAACGGCTGTTTATCCTTGTCACTCATGATTCATCCTCATTGGCGGATTCGGGGAGTCGTTCCCGTGTATTCCGGTGTGAAGCCAGTGGCTGTTTAGAACATCCGGGTCATCCCGACCCGTCAGTCACTCGATGAACAAGGTAACTGCCGAAACTTAACTCAAACTGAATCAAGCGCTCTAGAACGTGTGTTCCAGGTCACAAAAAACGTGACCGGCGTAAACCGGCCAAGCATTCCTTCCTCTCAACCAAGGGCCAATTGTCGCTAAATCAGCGCCATCTGGCGACCCGGCGGACAGAAGGCCGTGCAGTCGAGGTTGTAGCCTTCGCGGTGATTGAGTCCCAAGCGCTTGATCGCTTTGGCGAAGCGCTGGGCGAGCAGATCGGCGAACGGACCCTCGCCACGCATCCGGGCCCCGAAACGACTGTCGTACAGCTCGCCGCCACGGCTCTGGCGGATCAGGCTCAGCACATGCGCCGCACGCTGCGGGTAGTGCGCCTCGAGCCATTCCTCGAACAGCGGCGCCACCTCCAGCGGCAGGCGCAGCATCATATAGGCCGCGCTCTGGGCGCCGGCCGCGTGGGCCTCGGTCAGCAGGCTTTCGATTTCGCTGTCGTTGATCATCGGAATCATCGGCGAACACAGCACGCCCACCGGAATCCCCGCCTCGCGCATCACCCGAATCGCCCGCAACCGGGCCTTGGGCGCAGCGGCGCGGGGTTCGAGAATGCGTTTGAGTTCGTCGTCCAGGGTGGTCAGGCTGATCATCACCGCCACCAGCCGCTGTTGTGCCAGTTCGGTGAGCAGGTCGAGGTCGCGCAGGATCAGCGAGCCCTTGGTAACGATGGTCACCGGATGCCGGTAGCGCAGCAGCACTTCGAGGGTCTGGCGGGTGATCCGGTGTTCGCGTTCGATCGGCTGATAGGGATCGGTGTTGGAGCCGAGGTTGATCGGCGCACATTGATAGCCTTTTTTCCCCAGCTGTTCTTCCAGCACCTGGGCGGCGTTGGTTTTGGCGATCAGTTTGGTTTCGAAATCCAGCCCCGGCGACATGTCCCAATAGGCGTGGCTGGGCCGTGCATAGCAATAAATGCAGCCATGCTCGCAGCCGCGATAGGGATTGATCGAACGGTCGAAGGGCAGGTCCGGCGAGGTGTTGCGGGTGATGATGGTCTTCGCGGTTTCGAAGCTGACTTCGGTGCCCTGAGTCAGTGGCACTTCCTGATACCAGCCATCATCTTCGGCCACCGAACGACTCGGCGCGAAGCGGTTGTGCGGGTTGGTCGCGGTGCCGCGACCGCGCGGGGGCAAGGGGCTGGTCATCACGGGTGTCCTTGGTCTGTACATGCATACAGTATCCGCAAGGTGATGGATGGTCCACTACCGTTCAGCCGTCCATCAATAAATCGCGCAGTTAGTTGTAAGTTTGTTTAGAGATAAAGTTGCAGTTGTGCAAATTGAAGAAACATAAGTTGGCTGTTCGTTCACTGTTCAAGTTCGTAGTATCCACTCCGCTTCACACCACTTGACTATATAAAAGACAAAAGGATTTGATGATGTCGTTTTTTAATTCGCGCGGTATTTTTCTGCAACTGATGCAGCCCGGCCCATCGGAACCCAATACACTGGTTTCCATGCAACTGGCGCGTAAGGAACTGGGCTGGGATGCCGAGGCCGGCGTACAGACCGAAATGCTGGTTGATCCGATTTTTGTCACCGCGACCTCCCGGGATGGCGGCCATACCTTCAGCATCGGCCGTCTGGAGCACGATGTGGATCGTGACGGTGAAATCGGTGAGCAGGATCGAGCCAAACTGGTTGCCCTGGCCAAAGCCTATGCCAGTATTACCAATCCGTAACAGCCATTAAATAAATAACCCCCGCATGATTAATCATGCAGGGGTTATTGCGCTTATTTGTGGCTTGTTACTTGGCCAAGATCACCGGCTGATGTTGTAGTCATATCGTCGGTGCGTAACTTGGCAATCTCTTTCGCGGTGACAGGGGATGCCTTGTTACCCCAACTTCCACGAATAAAACTCACGACATCCGCCACTTCCTGATCCGACAGACGCCAGGCGAAGCCAGGCATGGTGAACGTCGACGGCGCCGTGTGCGTCGCAGGCAGCGTGCCGCCCTTGAGCACGATGTGGATCAGCGAAGTCGGGTCGTCCGATTGCAACACCGGATTACCTGCCAACGCTGGGAACACCCGGGTGTAGCCATGGCCGTCGGTGCGGTGGCAGGCGGCGCAGTTGTCGATGTACACCGACGCGCCACGCTGACTGTCGTCACCATTCCACAAGGCCTTGGCGGCTTTTTCGTCGTACTGGTGCGGCTGGTCGGCAGGATCATTGGCCGGCAGCGATTTCAGGTAACGGGCAATCGCGGTCAGGTCGGCGTCGGTCATGTACTGCATGCTGTGGGTGACCACGTCGCTCATGCCGCCGAACACCGCGCTGCGGTCGCTGCGACCGGTCTTGAGAAACTGCACCAGTTGCTCTTCGCTCCAACTGCCGAGACCGTCCTTGTGGTCGCCGCGCAAACTTTTGGCGATCCAGCCTTCCAGCGGCGCACTGCCTGACAGAAAACTGCTGCCTTCGGCCGCGCTCAGGGATTTTTCCTGCATGGTCAGGGCCCGTGGCGTATGGCACGCGCCGCAATGTCCGAGGCCTTCCACCAGATACGCCCCACGGCTGACGACGGCGTCGTCCGACGCGGCTTTGTAATCCTCGACCTTCGGCGCGAACAGCCAGCGCCAGCCCATCAGCGGCCAGCGCATGCTCAATGGCCACGGGATATCGCTGGCCTTGTTCTCTTGCGCCACCGGTTCCACGCCGTGCATGAAGTAGGCGTAAAGCGCCTGCATGTCGGGTTCGCTGACACGGGCGTAGGACGGGTACGGCATCGCCGGGTACAAGGTACTGCCGTTTTTGGCCACGCCATGCCGCACGGCCTGGTCGAAATCCTCGAAACTGTAGTCACCGACGCCGGTTTTATCCGGGGTGATGTTGGTCGAGTAGATCGTGCCAATCGGAGTTTCCATCGGCAGGCCACCGGCGAACGGCTTGCCATCCTTTGCCGTGTGGCAGGCCACGCAGTCGCCGGCACGGGCGAGGTATTCGCCTTGTTTGATCAAGGATTGATCAACTTCGGCGCCATGAACGGCAGTGCAGCCGAGCAGCGCGAGGGTCGCGATAACGAGAGTCTTCATGGTCATCGCTCCTTAAGCCTGAACCAGCGGGCCGGGGTTTTTCAGGTATTGCTCGCGGATCGCTTTCGCCGACCAGTAGGTCAGCGCGGCAACCAGGCCGGTGGGGTTGTAGCCCAGCCCTTGCGGAAACGCCGAGGCACCCGGAACGAATACGTTGTGCACGTCCCAGCTCTGCAGGTAACGGTTCAGCGCGCTGGTCTTCGGATCGGTGCCCATGATCGCGCCACCGTTGAGGTGGGTGGTCTGGTACGACGCAGTGTTGAAGTGGTCGCCGACTTTCTTGCCGATCACGGCGATGGCTTTCGGGCCCATGGCCTCGGCGATCTTGCCCATTTTCTCGACCATGAAGCGGTTCATCTTGATGTCGTTTTCCTGCCAGTCGAACGTCATCCGCAGCAGCGGCATGCCGTAGGCATCGCGGTACACCGGATCCAGATCGAGGTAGTTGCCACGGTAGGACTGATGTGCGCCGTGGGCGTCCATCGACACCTGGTGGGTGTAGTAATCGGCGGTCGCGCGTTTCCACGCACTGCCCCAGGCCGGGGTGCCCGGCGGGTTGGAGGTGCCGGCGATCGGTCGGCTGCCGGCCTGGTTGACCCACATCGGCGAGCCACCGACGAAGCCATGCGGCCCGTGATCGAAGTTGTCGGCATTGAAATCATCCACCGCCACACCGTTGCCGCCGGCACCGATAAAGTTGTTGGTGTGGGTGTCCTTGTCGAAGAACGCCTTGATGGTGGCCATGTTCTGGTAGGCGAAGTTGCGCCCGACCACGCCTTCACCGCTGACCGGGTCGTAGGGTTTGCCGATGCCGGAGAGCAGCATCAGGCGCACGTTGTGCAACTGGAACGCGCCGAGGATTACCAGATCCGCCGGTTGCTCGATCTCGCGGCCCTGGCCGTCGACGTAGGTGACGCCGGTGGCTTTGGTTTTCGTACTGTCGAGGTTGACCCGCAGAACGTGGGCGTTAGGCCGCAGTTCGAAATTCGGCAGCGGCTTCAGCGCCGGCAGAATGTTCACGTTCGGCGAGGCCTTGGAATACATGTAGCAGACGTAACCGCTGCAGAAACCGCAGAAGTTGCACGGGCCCATCTGCGCGCCGTAAGGGTTGGTGTACGGCCCCGACGTATTTGCCGAAGGCAGGTTGTAGGGTTTGTAACCCACCTCCGTAGCCGCTTTACCGAACAGCTGTGCGGAAACCGTGTTCTTCTGCGCTTCCAGCGGGAACGGGTTCGAGCGATCCGGTGCGTACGGGTTGCCGCCCTTGCCCTGGCCGACCAGTTGGCCTTTCACGGTCCAGGCCTGGCCGGAGGTGCCGAAGACTTTTTCGGCGAAATCGAAGAACGGCTCCAGCTCTTCATAGCTGACGCCGAAGTCCTGGATGGTCATGTCCTTGGGGATGAAGCTTTTGCCGTAGCGCTCTTCGTAGTGGCTGCGCATGCGCAACTCGATCGGGTCGACCCGAAAGTGCACGCCCGACCAGTGCAGCCCGGCGCCGCCCACGCCATTGCCGGGCAGGAACGCGCCCAACTGGCGATTCGGCAGGGCGATGTCGTTGATGCTGTGGCGGATGGTGACGGTTTCCTTGGAAACGTCCTGGAAGAGTTTTTTCCGCACGCTGTAGGTGAGTTCGTCGATCACCTGAGGATAGTTGCCGTCCGGGTAAGTGTCCTGCATCGGCCCGCGCTCCAGCGCCAGCACGTTGAGTCCCGCTTCGGTCAGTTCCTTGGCCATGATCGCGCCCGTCCAGCCGAAACCGACGATCACTGCGTCGACCTTCTTCATTACCGTTGCCATGCTCACGCCCTCTCGCCGCGAATCGAAACTGCCGGGAAGGGGTACTGCTCGTTGCGTTCCACCCAATCCATGAAATCGGCGCGGGCGCCGGGGAAGCCGATCATGGTCCAGCCGACCATGCCTTTATTGCCGCCGTGGATCGGGTCGCAGAAGAACCCTTCCTTGGTGTTTTGCAGCAGCAGACTGAAGAAAATCTTCGCCGGAACCGCGTCGAATTGCGGTTTTCCAGCTTCAAGCTGCTTGAGCAGATCGTCTCGGGTAGCGCTGTCTTGCTCGGCAAATGTTTTACCGTTGATGGATTTTGCCCACTGATCCGTGGCGGCGATGCCGAGGCGATAGATCTCTTTCGGGACCAGTTTGCTCTGCCAGCCCATCTCCGGCGCGGCGTCGGCATTGAACGGGCCCTGCATGTACCAAAGGGCACCGGCGGCGTAGGGGGTGTTCATCTGACGGTCGATGTATTCCGGCACGCCAGCTTCGAGTGCACCTGGACCCTGCGCATCGTTGGGGATCAACTGCGCGACGGCGGCATTGATGAATGCCCACTCTTCTGCGGTGAAGTAGCTCGGCTGATAGGTGCTCGCTTCAACGGCGGCCGTTTTCGCCTGGGACGTGGCAGGCGCGCTTTCAGGCGCGGCTTGCAGCACCGTGCTGCCGAGACCGCTACCGGCGAGGGTGACGACCGGAATAAGGGTCAGGGATTTGCGCAAAAACTCACGCCGCGGGTTGTCTCGATCTTCATCAGACATGGGGATGCACCTCATCAGGCATTGATGGTTGTCAGCCGTTTCTGCGAACGGCTCAAGAATTTTCTGGCTGCGACGTGGCCGGAATGAACGGTAGAAGGGGGACGCGTCTGCAACATGATGTGACAAATGGTAGCAGGCTAAGCAACCGGATGAACCGATTCAGCCGAAAAAAGACCGCTTTTCGACCAAGGGAACCGGCCTATTCACGATTCTTTTACAAGCGCCTCACGGGGATTTGACTACGTGGCTAGCAAGCTGCGGTCTTCACTGACGAAACCCACACGGTCGCCGTAAAGCATGTTCCTGACGCGTTTTTCCTTCGCATTCTGTTTATCGCTGCTGGCCCTGTTCAGCTGGAGTCCAGCTCAGGCCGCGCAAAACCCGGCTTCCCGTCCCGTCGAGTGGGCGCAACCGGTAGAGGTGCAATACAACCTGTTCCAGATGTCGCCCACGCTGTATCGCAGCGCGCTCCCCGACGACGGCGCGGTACCGTTGCTGAACAACCTGAAAGTGGCCACGGTCATCAACTTTTTGCCGGAAGCGGATTCCAACTGGCTGAAAGCCCCCGGTATCCATCAGGTGCAATTGCCCTATCGCACCAATCACGTGGACGACAGCGATGTGCTCAAGACCCTGCGTGCCATTCAGTCCGCCGAAGCCGACGGCCCGGTGCTGATGCACTGCAAGCACGGCTCCGATCGCACCGGCCTGATGGCGGCGATGTACCGGATCGTCGTGCAGGGCTGGAGCAAGGAAGACGCGCTGAACGAAATGACTCAAGGCGGCTTTGGTGAGAGTGGGCACTTCCGGGACAGTGTGCGTTACGTGATGCAGGCCGATGTCGACAAATTACGCACCGCGCTGGCCAATGGCGATTGCAGCACCAGCGCGTTTGCCACGTGTTCGATGAAGAGCTGGTTTCAGACGGTCAATTTGAAGTAATGAGCCCGGCCTCCCCGTCAACGAGGCCGGCAACCGGCCGGCCGACGAACGCTTCCACCGCGTCCAGCAACGGACGCCCCGCACCCGGCGCAAAGAACGTTGCACGAAACTCACGACCGGTCTGCGCGTTGAACACCCAGTCCCGGCTGAAGCGCTTGAATGCTTCCTGGGCCAGCATGTTCGACCAGACATAGGCGTAAACCGAAGCGTCGTACTGGGTCACCATGTAATCGAAACCATTGGCGAACCGGTGATCGTCCGGTAATTGCAGATGAGTCAGAGTGCGCTGCACATCGTTGCAAACCTCTTCGACCGAGCGCCCGTCGCCGTGGGTCAGGTGCAGCTCGAAATCGATCATCGCCCCCATCAGCAACAAGGCCTGTTGCCGGCTGGAATGGGCCTGAGCAGCTGACAGTACCGCTTCGACCCGTGCGTCGCTCAAGCGTTCGCCGGTCTGAAAATGCGCACCCAGCCACAGCAAAAACTCCCGCGACTGACACCACTGCTCGAACAATTGCCCGGAAAACTCCGCCGCTTCATGCCCCAGTTGCAGGATGCCGGACAGGCTGTGATGGGGCGAGCGAGTCAGCACGTGCTGGAGGCAATGGCCAAATTCATGAAACAGCACCCGCAGATCGTCGATTTCGAGCCGGCACGGATGGGTGTCGGTGGCCGGTGTGAAATTGCTGTAGAGCAGCGCAATCGGCAGCGCCGGGCGACCTTCGGCGTTGATCCGGCGATTGCGCAGTGTGGTGGTGCCGGGAAAGTCCACCGCCTTGTCGCGGTGAAACGGGTCGAGGTAGATGTAGCCGATGACCTGTTCATGCTCGCTGATTTCCAGCAGGCGCACATCGTCATGCCAGTGCCCGCCGCCGGACTGCTCGACGATGCGGATCCCGAACATCCGTTCACAGAACAGAAAGAGCCTGCGCAGGGTGCCCTCGAGTGGGAAGTAATCACGCAGGTTTTCCAGTGCGCCGGGAAACTGCTGCTGGCGCCATTGTTCTGCGAGGAAGTCTTCATCCCACGGCTGGACCCGGTCGATCCCGCATTGCTGCGCAAAGGCCGCCAGTTGTTCTGCATCCTGCGCGAGGGCAGGTGCCAGCTGCGCCGCCTGACGCTGGAGAAAACCACTGACCCACGCCGTCGTCCCGGCGCTGTGTTTGGCCAGACTCAGTTGCGCGGCGTTTTCGTGGCCAAGCAAACGGGCTTTCTGCTGGCGCAAGGCGAGCAGTTTGGCCAGCACCGGGCCGTTATCGAAGCGTCCGGCCAGTGGGCCCCGATCAGAGGCACGGGTCAGGTAGGCCACATAGCATTCCTCCCGCAAGGCGCGGTTTTCGGCGTACTTGAGGATGTGCTGGCAGGTGTTCTGGTCCAGGCGGATCAGCCAGCCGTCATGCCCGGCCTGGCGTGCGGCGCGCGCCAGGCGATCCTTCATCGCCGGCGGCAGGCCCGTAAGCAGTGCCACATCGTCAACACGTTTGCTCCACGCCTCGGCCCAGCGCTCGAGGTTGTCCAGAAATACGAATTCCAACCCACCGATCTCGCGGTTCAACCGCGCCAGCTCCTGCTGCTGTTCAGTGGGAAGCTCAATGCCCGACTGCTTGAATCGGCGCAGAATCCGCGACAGTACGATGTTGCGCGTCTCATCGAAACTGCCGGCGATCGAGCTCTGCGCCAAACGCTGATAAGTCTCGTACAACGGGCGATTGCGGGATTTTTCAGAGCGATACTGATTGATCGCCAGATGCGCCTTGGCGCTTTCAACGAGCCAGACCGCATCGTCGGATCTGACCATCGACAACGTTTCGAGAATCGAGCGGAATTCACTGAGGCGGGCATCGGCTTCGTCGATGCTCAGCACCAGATCGTCCCAGCCGGGATGTTCGGACTGACTGGCGATCACTTGGGCGATGATGTGTCGATTGTCGGCAATGATGCGGTTGACTGCCGGCACGAGATGCTCGGCGCGAATCGCTGGCCAGGGTGGCAGCGTCCAATGTTGCAGGAGGGGATTGGTGTCGGGCATGGCAGCTTCCTTCGAGGCGTGGCGCAAAGGGCCAGCCTACGAAGCAAGTGCGGGGGGCAGGTGTTAAGCCAATACCACCTTCCACCGCCGAATCGGGGAAGGTGGTTGAGGATCAGTGCTGCTCGTCAGGCTTTTTCTTCAGCTTCGGATTCGGGAAGAACTGCACCGCCTGAACCGTTTTGTCCGGTGCAGGCTTGAGCGCGCTGGTGTTGACCCGCGTGCCCAGCTCTTTCGGCACCGACAGCCCCTGGGCATTGAGCGTGTCGCTGTAACCGCACGCCACGCATTCACGGTGCGGGACATCGTCCTCGCTCCACATCATCAGTTTGTCCGGCTCGCTGCACGCCGGGCAGACCGCCCCGGCGATAAAGCGTTTTTTGGTCTTCACGGGTGCCTCACTCATGCTGCCGCGTCCTCACTCAGGCCGCTGTGGCGCAAGAGTGCGTCAATCGACGGCTCACGGCCACGGAAGTCGACGAACAGCACCATCGGCGCCTGCGAACCACCGCGAGCCAGGATCGCTTCGCGGAAGGCGCGACCGGTGTCGGCATTGAGTACGCCGTCTTCTTCGAACTTGGAGAAGGCATCCGCCGACAGCACTTCCGCCCACTTGTAGCTGTAGTAACCCGCCGCGTAACCGCCGGCGAAGATGTGGGCGAAGCTGTTCGGGAAGCGGTTGTAGGCCGGCGGACGCATCACCGAGACTTCGTTGCGCACGCCTTCGAGCACCTGCGCGACGCTGCGGCCGTCACCGTGGGTGGCGTGCAGTTCGAAGTCGAACAGCGAGAACTCCAGCTGACGCACCATCATCAGGCCGGACTGGAAGTTCTTCGCCGCGAGCATTTTTTCCAGCAGATCCTGCGGCAGCGGTTCGCCGGTTTCGTAGTGGCCGGAGATCAGTGCGAGGCCTTCCGGCTCCCAGCACCAGTTTTCCATGAACTGGCTCGGCAGCTCGACGGCGTCCCACGCCACGCCGTTGATACCGGACACGCCGGCATGCTCGACGCGGGTCAGCAGGTGATGCAGGCCGTGGCCGAATTCGTGGAACAGAGTGGTCACTTCATCGTGGGTCAGCAGCGCAGGCTTGCCGCTGTCGGCCGGGGTGAAGTTGCAGACCAGGTTGGCCACCGGGCTTTGCAGCACGCCGTCGAGGGTGCGGCGACGGTCGCGAGCGCCGTCCATCCAGGCACCGCCGCGCTTGTTGGCGCGGGCGTAGAGGTCGAAGAAGAAGCGGCCGACGTGCTGGCCGTTTTCCTTGATCTCGAACAGGCGCACGTCCGGGTGCCAGGTGTCGAAGCCTTTCAGTTCGGCGATTTCGATGCCGTACAGGCGCTGAACGATGGCGAACAGACCACCCAGCACTTTGTCGATCGGGAAGTAGGCGCGCAGGGTTTCCTGAGCGACGCTGTAACGCTGTTCACGGAGTTTTTCACCGTAGAAACCGCTGTCCCAGCTTTGCAGATCGGCGCAGCCCTGCTCGGCGGCGTAAGCCTTGAGCTGTTGCAGATCCTGGGCGGCAAACGGTTTGCTGCGCTTGGCCAGATCGCGCAGGAAGCTCAGGACCTGATCGCTGGATTCGGCCATTTTGGTGGCCAGGCTCAGTTCGGAGAAGCTGGAGAAACCGAGCAGCTTCGCCAGTTCCTGACGCAGGTCGAGGATTTCGCCCATCACCGGGCCGTTGTCGTTCTGGCCGGCGTTCGGGCCTTGATCCGACGCACGGGTGCAGTAGGCGGCGTAGACTTCTTCGCGCAGCGCACGGTCCTGGGCGTAGGTCATCACCGCGTAGTAGCTCGGGAATTCCAGGGTGATCAGCCAGCCGTCGAGGCCTTTGGCCTGGGCGGCAGCAGCCATTTGCGCCTTGGCCGAATCGGTCAGGCCGGCGAGGGCGGCTTCATCGGTCAGGTGCTTGGTCCAGGCCTGGGTGGCGTCGAGCAACTGATTGGAAAAGCGGCTGCCCAGCTCGGACAGCTTGCTCTGCACTTCGGCGTAGCGTTTCTGTTCGGCTTCCGGCAGGTCGATACCCGACAGGCGGAAATCGCGCAGGGCATGTTCCAGAATGGTTTTCTGCGCCACGTCGAAGCCGGCGGCTTCCGGGCTGTTGGCCAGGGCCTCATAGGCCTGGAACAGCTCGCGGTTCTGGCCCATCTCGGTGGAGTAGGCGCTCAATGCCGGCAGGCACGACTCGTAGGCTTCGCGCAGTTCGGCGCTGTTGCACACGGCATTGAGGTGGCTGACCGGACTCCACGCGGCGCCCAGGCGATCATTGAGTTCGTCCATCGCCAGCACCAGCCCGGCCCAGGTCGGGTTCTGGCCCTGGGTCTTGAGGATTTCGGCGATGGCGGCGCGGTTGTCGGCCAGGATGGTTTCG
This sequence comes from Pseudomonas sp. GW456-12-1-14-TSB6, assembly GCF_059424205.1. Classification (NCBI taxonomy): domain Bacteria; kingdom Pseudomonadati; phylum Pseudomonadota; class Gammaproteobacteria; order Pseudomonadales; family Pseudomonadaceae; genus Pseudomonas; species Pseudomonas sp. GW456-12-1-14-TSB6. The sequence goes on along the minus strand of NZ_JBWKZE010000006.1, from coordinate 22,839 downwards.
ATGGCCGGCTGCACGTGTTCGGCACGGATCGCGGAGAACGGCGGCAGGTCGTAGGACTGCAGAAGAGGGTTGTTCACGCTCACGGTTGGCACCTTGGCTGGAAGAAACATGCGCCCATCTTAATTACAATCGACACCCACCGCAGCTATCGGCGACAGAGAGAGAACTAATCGTGTCCCTTCGCAAGTACCAGAATCACACCCCACGCTTGAGCCCAGGCGCTTTTGTCGACGGCTCGGCGGTGGTGATCGGCGACGTCGAAATCGGCGAAGACAGCTCCGTGTGGCCGCTGACGGTGATCCGCGGCGACATGCACCGCATCCGCATCGGCGCGCGCACCAGCGTGCAGGATGGCTGCGTGTTGCACATCACCCACGCCGGCCCGTTCAACCCGGACGGCTTCCCGCTGCTGATCGGCGATGACGTGACCATCGCCCACAAGGTCATGCTGCACGGCTGCACCGTCGGCAGCCGCGTATTGATCGGCATGGGCAGCATCGTCATGGACGGCGCGGTGGTCGAGGACGACGTGATCATCGGCGCCGGCAGCCTGGTGCCGCCGGGCAAGCGCCTGGAAAGCGGATTTCTGTACGTGGGCAGTCCGGTGAAACAGGTTCGCCCGCTGACCGACAAGGAAAACGCCTTTTTCACCTACAGCGCGGCGAACTACGTGAAGCTCAAGGACCTGCATCTGGCTGAAGGCTACGACCAGCTCTGACTTTTCTCTCTATTTCCCGGAATTTTTCATGCATTACCAGACCGTACTGTTCGACCTCGATGGCACCCTCACCGATCCGCGCGAGGGCATCACCCGTTCCATCCAGTTCGCCTTGAGCAAACTCGGCATCGATGAGCCGGACCTGACCAAGCTGGAACACTTCATCGGCCCGCCGCTGTTGCAGGCGTTCATGCAGTTTTATGGTTTTGATGAAGCGAAGGCGTGGGAGGCGGTGAATTTCTATCGCGAGCGCTTCAAGGTCACCGGCCTCTACGAGAATCGGGTGTTCGAAGGCGTCACGCCGTTGCTGGAAACTCTGAGCGGCCAAGGCCGGCAGCTGTATATCGCGACGTCGAAGCCGTGGGTGTTCGCCCGGGAAATCGCCCGGCACTTCGATTTCGCCAGACACTTCAAGGTGATCTACGGTAGCGAACTGGACGGCACCCGCACCAACAAGGTCGAGCTGATTGCTCACCTGATCGCCGAGGAAGGGCTGGATCCGGCCAATACGCTGATGATCGGTGACCGCAAGCACGACCTGATTGGTGCTCGTAGCAACGGTCTGGACGCGGCGGCAGTGGGTTACGGTTTTGGCAGCCATGAAGAGCTGAGTGCTGAAGCACCGGCGTATCACTTCGAGACGCTGGCTGAGCTGCATCAGGCGTTTTTGCAGCGCTGATCGTCAATCCGGGCGAAGGGCAGCCAGCTCACGCAGCGCTGCCTTGCGCTTGTCCGCCGGCAATTTACCTAGCTGTTCGACCCGCGCATAAAATTGCGGCCAATCTCCCTTCACCTGCCTGAACAACGCCGCAAACGCCGGCACCCACTGGTCATACAGCCCGAACGGCAACAGCCGCGCGTTGTTCAACGGCGCATTGACCCAGGCGTCATAGCGTTTGTCGCCGGCCCACTGGCTATCGCGCATTGTTCGGTAGTCGTGTCGAAACCGTTCGAACTCCGCCGCCTTGCGCTCGCGCATCTGCGCTGCCGCCAATGGTTGTGCATAAAGCTTTTCAAGACGTGAGCGGGTATCGAGGATCAACTGAATGAATTGGTCCCGTTGCTTGAGCTTCGAGTCATTTTCCGGGGGCAAGCCCCGAAACGCTCGCCACTGCCGCGTACCTTCCTGCTCGACGAAGGTCGCGAAGGACTCGTTGAACTCGGTGTCGTCCTTCACATAGAAACGCTGGTGAGCCAGTTCATGGAAGATCAGCGTTGCCAGACGCTCGTCGCCCCAGCCCATCATCGAATTGAGGATCGGGTCATTGAACCAGCCCAGGGTCGAGTAAGCCTCGACGCCGCCGATCGACACGTCCATGCCTTGCAGGCGCTGAATCGCGGCTTCGCCCCGCGCCGCGCTCTGGCTGTAATAGCCGCGATAGGCCACGCAACCGGCAATCGGGAAGCAATGGTTCTGCGGGCTCAGGGAAAACTCCGGGGTGGCGAACACATTCCACACGACAAACGGCCGACCGATGTCGGCATAGAGGCGATAGCTTTGGTTGTCCGGCAGATGCAGGTGTTCGCTGGCAAAAGCCCGGGCTTTCTGGGACTGGGCCAGGTGAGTGCGCAGTTTGGCGTCGCGAGCCGGGTCGGCGATCACCTTGGCCACCGGCTCCCGCGCCCGCAAAAGCTGCAGCTGACCGCTGGCCAGCTGGCTGTAATAGCTCAGGCTTGAGCAACCGTTGAGCAACAAAATCATCACACCCGGAAACAAAATCCGCAAAACGCGATCAAGTAACCCATGGCTTGGAAGCGGCCTGATCAAAATAAGAAATCCCCCGGAAAGTCTGCCCAAGACTATCCCGCCCATTGGAGCTCCGCTATGCGCATGTTGATACTGACAGGAAGCGTGCTGACGCTGGCCGGTTGTGCCGGATTCGGAATACCGACCCCTGACCCCTCGCAAGCCTGGATCGATCTGGATGCCCGGCAACAGGACACGGCGCTGCAGGCGCTGGAAGTCGACGACAAGGCTGCCGTCGATCATCGTTACTTCGAAGTGCAGCCCGGCAGCCATGAGCTGAGGGTGCGTTATCAATTTCCGGTCGAGGCGACCAACATCGGCCCGGATGCCGAGCCGCTTTGGCGTGATTGTCAGTTGAACGTGAAATTCAAGGATTTCAACGCCGGCCAGCGTTATCAGTTGCAGGCGGGAAGCATCGGTTTCCGCCCGTGGGCCAAACTCTACGATCAACAACGCAACGTGGTGGGCCAGGGCACGCCGGCGGGCTGTCAGCGAACCTGATCGGCGTTATGCTGGATGTCCGAACTCACGGACATCCATCATGCGTACGATGATGCTGTTGCTCGCCGTCAGCCTGCTCGCCGGTTGCCAGACACCGTTGCCCCCCGTCGATCCGAACATGGCCTGGGTCGAGTTCTCGACGCCGTCCCCGGGCGGTAAGTTGCTGATGGCTGAGCGTCTCGACAATAAGCGACTGACTGACGGGCGTTTCTTTCAGGTAACGCCCGGCAGCCATGAGTTGCGGGTGCGCTTCGACTTTGAAGTGTTCGGCGGAGGCGGCAGCCTGATGACCGGCCCGGTGGAGCGGCTGTGCTACCTGACCATCCGCTACGATCATTTCGAAGCAGGGCAGCGTTACAGGCTGGAAGGCCGTTCTCTGGCGTTTACCCCGAGTGCGCGCCTGTACAACGACAAGCGGGAAATCGTCGCCGAAGACCGCGAGGTCAACTGCATCATCTGAGGCGTATCAGCGGTCGTTCTTCTGATAGATGATGGCTTTGGTGCCGTTGTCGCAGGTGCCGACGATCATGGCGATGTCGTGTTTTTCCGCCTCCTCTTTGGAAACTATCTCCAGGGTATAGGAGGGCACGGCATTCGCCTGAATCTTGATTTCGATCTCTTGCTTGAGTTCTTCGCAATCTTTGGGCGCTGCGAAGGCCGACGTTGCCAGCACGCCACAGATAACCGCCAAGGCAAAACGTTTCATGGTTGAAGCTCCATCGAAGCAGCGCGCACGAAGATGCGCGAAAGCTGCTGTCATTTATTCGACCACACTTTTGCCTGGCGGGTTCTGATCCGGCTCAAGGCAGTCAGCTGACCAGAGATGCGTCGAGACTGATCTTCGCATTCAGCACCTTCGACACCGGGCAACCTTCCTTGGCCTTGTTGCTCAGCTCTTCGAACTGCGCCTGGGTCGCTCCCGGAATTTTTGCCTTGAGGATCAGTTTCACTGCGGTGATTGCAAAACCGCCGTCCACCTGATCCAGCGTGACCTCGGCCTGGGTGTCGATGCTGTCGGCCTTGAGCCCGGCGTCACCGAGAATCATCGAGAACGCCATGGAGAAACAGCCCGCATGGGCGGCGCCGATCAGTTCTTCCGGATTGGTGCCCTTGCCGCCTTCGAAGCGGGCCTTGAAGCCGTAGGGCGCTTCACGCAGGACGCCGGTTTCGGTGGAAATCGAGCCGATGCCGGTTTTCAGGTCACCTTCCCAATGCGCGGATGCCTTCTTCACGATAGCCATGTGTGCCTCCTTCAAATCGGGCGCGAAATGCCGCGCCGTCGTGGTTTTTGCCTGCAAGGCTTCTGAGGATAGACGTCGGAACAAAGTTCAGCCCATGTGAATCGTTGACTTTTTTAGTAGGAAATTTCGGATCGGCTATTGAAACTCGGGTATATGCCCTCATTGCACACAACACGCTTATGAATTGGGCAGGTTCGCGTTCGCCAAGAACACACCTGCGCCCTCAATCGGAGATGCAGGTTTATGAAGCAACTGTCCAACGTAAAATTTTCCACCCTCGATCTGGTGCCGGTGCGCGAGAACGGCAGCCCGGCCCAGTCGCTGCGCAACTCGCTGGACCTGGCGCAGCATGTCGAGAAATTTGGCTACACGCGGTTCTGGGTCGCCGAGCACCACAACATGGACGGCATCGCCAGTTCCGCCACCTCGGTGTTGCTGGGTTATCTGGCCGGCGGCACGTCGACCATCCGGGTCGGCTCTGGCGGCGTGATGCTACCCAACCACGCACCGCTGGTGATCGCCGAGCAGTTCGGCACCCTCGAAAGCCTGTATCCGGGACGTATCGACCTCGGTCTGGGGCGTGCGCCGGGTTCCGATCAGATGACCGCCCGTGCCTTGCGTCGTGAGCGTTCCGGCAGTGCTGATGATTTCCCCGAAGACGTGGCTGAGCTGGCGCGCTTTCTTGGTCCGCGCACGCCGGATCAGCGGGTGATCGCGATGCCGGGCACCGGCACCAACGTGCCGATCTGGCTGCTCGGCTCGAGTCTGTTCAGTGCGCAACTGGCCGGTGAGCGCGGTTTGCCCTACGCCTTCGCCTCGCATTTCGCGCCGCGTTTCATGCACGAGGCGATTCGCGTCTACCGCAATCACTTCAAGCCATCGGCGGTGCTCGATAAACCGTATGTGATGCTCGGCGTGCCGCTGGTGGCAGCCGACACCGATGAACAGGCCGACTACCTGGCGACCTCCGTGTACCAACGAATCCTCGCGCTGATGCGTGGGCAAAGTCTGGTGCAGCGCCCACCGGTGAAAACCATGGACGGCCTGTGGCTGCCCCACGAGCGTGAGGCCGTGGGTGATTTCCTCGGTCTGGCGATGGTCGGCAGCCCGCAGAAAATCCGCGCGAAACTCGAAGTGCTGATCGAACAGACCCAGGCTGATGAGCTGATCTTCACCTGCGACCTGTACGAGCACGCCGATCGCCTGCATTCCTACGAACTGCTGGCGCAGGTGATGAAGGGCTGAGCCCGATAGCCGCGCACAAAAAAGCCGACGCATAGCGTCGGCTTTTGTTTTTCCGGCGTGATCAGCCGCGGGTGTAGACGATCTCTTTGGCGCCGCCTTCGCAGGTGCCGACGACTTTGCCGCCACTGGCCGCACCCTTGTCGACAATCTCCAGCGAATACCCGGAAACGCCCTTGGCATCCAGCTTGGCCGCGATTTCAGCCTTCAGTTCTTCACAGGGCTTGCCGGCAGCAAACGCACCACCCGCAAGGCTCAACAAACCTACTGCCAATATCAACTTCTTCATCGGTCGCACTCCCTGGTCGGATTAATTAAGGCGGGCATCGAGCCGTTCGCTCGATGCACTCACCTCGTAGCGCATTGCCATTCCTATGGCACTCGGCCAGCGCGCAAGTTCAGAAGCGTAGACCAAACTCAGCTGCTGGCTATCCGGAACCCGACTTTCAGGGTCACTTGAAAGTGGGCAGCCTTGCCATCCTTGATGTGGCCGCGGGTTTCGGTCACTTCAAACCATTCCAGATGCTTGATGCTCTTGTTGGCCTCGGCCAACGCATTGTTGATGGCGTCTTCGATGCTGCTGGTGGACGAACCGACCAGCTCGACTTTCTTGTAGGTGTGATGGTCACTCATGGTGTTCTCCTTGAAGTGTGCAATTGAGCCTAGCAGCGATTTGCCGTGTTGATTTCGGCGATCCGGACAAGAGGAAGTTCAGATTTTCTGCACTTTCCAGAAACGCTGAAGTCCCAACCAACACACGCCACTCATCACCAATGCAGGAGAGCCACCATGGCCAACACCTCGTTACGCAAAGCCTCGTTGCAAAGCATGGAAGCGGAGATCGAGAGTCTGCTCAAGTCGTTGGAAAGCCTGAAGGACGACGCTTCTGACGAGTCGCGCAAGACCCTCAAGGCGCTCAAGAGCAACGCTGAAAGCGCGCTGAAACATTCGCGCAGCCTGCTCAGCGATGCCTACGAAGAAGTCAAAGTCAAAACCCGCGAGACCGGGATCGCCACCCGCGATTACGCGCAGGAACACCCGTGGACGACTGCCGGTGTGGCGGTCGGTGCGCTGGGTCTGCTGGCCGCTTACTTGCTGTTCAAGCGCGGCGAGTGATCCGTCTGGCGCAGCTCGTTCCTGAGCCACTGCGCCAATTGCCGGGCGCGTCCGTCCGCGGCGCGCTTGGGTAGCCACAACGCCAGTTGCGCCGGGGTTTCACTGAAACCCCATGGCGCGACCAGGCGTCCGGCCTTCAAGTCTTCGGTCACCAGCGGTTCCGGTGCGATTGCCACGCCCAACCCGGCGACGGCCGCTTCCAGCAAGTAATACAAATGTTCGAAACCTTGCCCCAGTTTTAACGCCTTGGCGTCGAAGCCGCTTTGCTGCGCCCAGCTCGGCCAGGCTTGCGGGCGTGAAGTCGTGTGCAGCAAGGGCTCGTCCAGCAGGGCGATGGGCGGTGCCGATTGCAGGCGCTGGTAGCCGCTGAACAGCGGGCTCATGACCGGGCCGATGCGCTCGCTGGCCAGCTCGTAGACTTGCATGTCTGCCGGCCATGGCGGTTCGGCGAACAGCAGCAATGCATCCAGTCCCGGACGGCGCGGGTCGAGATCGCCTTCGCCGGCTGACAGGTGCAGACGTAAATCCGGCAGATCCGCATTCAAGCGTCCCAATCGCGGAATGAACCAGCGCGCCAGCAGGCTGCCGGAGCAACCGAGCACGAACGGCGCATCGGCGGTGCTTTGGGTCAGTTCGGCGCAGACGCTGCGCAAGCGGTCGAACGCCTCGCCGCTGGCATCGCGCAGGCGGATGCCGGCATCTGTGAGTTTCAGGCCACGACCGTCCTTGACGAAAAGACTGACGCCGAGATGCTCTTCCAGCACCTTGAGCTGGCGGCTGACCGCACCGTGGGTGACGTGCAGTTGCTCTGCAGCCTGGCTGACACTGTTCAGGCGGGCGGTGGCTTCGAAGGCGCGCAGGGCGTTCAGCGGGGGAAGGTCATGGCTCATGATATCTGTGAGTTTTCCTGACAGGTTGTGGCGATCTTATCGGTTTTCAGCCTGGAAGGTCAGGGGTAGAGTGAACGCCATTGTCTTCTCGTGAAATCCGCTGGAGCGAACCATGACCCAGACTTCGAACACCTCCGATCTGCGTAACGGCCCTGACGCCAACGGCCTGTTTGGCTCGTTCGGCGGCCGTTATGTCGCGGAAACCCTGATGCCGTTGATCCTCGACCTGGCCCGCGAATACGAGGCGGCCAAGGAAGATCCGGCGTTCAAAGAAGAATTGGCCTACTTCCAGCGCGACTACGTCGGACGTCCGAGCCCGCTGTATTTCGCCGAGCGCCTGACCGAGTTCTGCGGTGGCGCCAAGATCTACCTCAAGCGCGAAGAGCTGAACCACACCGGCGCGCACAAGATCAACAACTGCATCGGCCAGATCCTGCTGGCGCGGCGCATGGGCAAGAAACGCATCATCGCCGAGACCGGAGCCGGTATGCACGGCGTAGCCACCGCCACCGTGGCTGCGCGTTTTGGTCTGGACTGCGTGATCTACATGGGCACCACTGACATCGAACGCCAGCAGGCCAACGTGTTCCGCATGAAGTTGCTGGGCGCCGAGGTGATTCCGGTGGTCGCCGGCACCGGCACCCTGAAAGACGCGATGAACGAAGCGCTGCGTGACTGGGTGACCAACGTCGACAGCACCTTCTACCTGATCGGCACCGTGGCCGGTCCGCACCCTTATCCAGCCATGGTTCGTGACTTCCAGGCCGTAATCGGCAAGGAAACCCGCGATCAGTTGCAAACCCAAGAAGGTCGCCTGCCGGACAGCCTGGTGGCGTGCATCGGCGGTGGTTCCAATGCCATGGGCCTGTTCCACCCGTTCCTCGACGACAAGAGCGTCGAGATCATCGGCGTCGAAGCCGCCGGTTACGGCATCGAGACCGGCAAGCACGCGGCCAGCCTCAACGGCGGTGTACCGGGTGTGCTGCACGGCAACCGCACCTTCCTGCTGCAAGACGACGATGGCCAGATCATCGACGCCCACTCGATTTCCGCCGGCCTCGACTATCCGGGCATCGGCCCTGAGCACGCGTGGTTGCATGACATCGGCCGCGTCCAGTACACCTCGGTGACCGACGACGAAGCCCTGGCTGCGTTCCACCAGTGCTGCCGTCTGGAAGGGATCATTCCGGCACTGGAAAGCGCCCATGCCCTGGCCGAAGTCTTCAAACGCGCACCGAAACTGCCGAAGGATCACCTGATGGTGGTCAACCTGTCCGGTCGCGGCGACAAAGACATGCAGACCGTCATGCACCACATGGAACATTCTCAACAAGAGCAATCGAAGCAGGAGAAACACTGATGAGCCGCCTGCAAACCCGCTTTGCCGAACTCAAGGAACAGAACCGCGCCGCCCTGGTGACCTTCGTCACTGCTGGCGACCCGGACTACGACACCTCGCTGGCGATCCTCAAGGGCCTGCCGAAAGCCGGTGCCGACGTGATCGAACTGGGCATGCCGTTCACCGACCCGATGGCCGACGGCCCGGCGATTCAGCTGGCGAACATCCGTGCCTTGGGCGCCAAACAGAACCTGATCAAAACCCTGCAAATGGTTCGCGAGTTCCGTGAAGGCAACAGCGACACCCCGCTGGTGCTGATGGGTTACTTCAACCCGATCCACAAGTTCGGCGTCGAGCGCTTCATCGCTGAAGCCAAAGAGGCCGGCGTTGATGGCCTGATCGTGGTCGACATGCCGCCGGAGCATAACTCGGAGCTGTGCGACCCGGCCCAGGCGGCGGGCATCGACTTCATCCGTCTGACCACTCCTACCACCGATGATGCGCGTCTGCCGAAAGTGTTGAACGGCAGCTCCGGCTTTGTTTACTACGTGTCGGTTGCCGGTGTGACCGGCGCCGGTGCGGCGACTCTGGAACACGTCGAGGAAGCGGTGGCACGTCTGCGTCGTCATACCGATCTGCCGATCAGCATCGGTTTTGGTATCCGCACGCCGGAGCAGGCGGCGTCCATCGCACGCCTGGCCGACGGTGTGGTGGTGGGCTCGGCGCTGATCGATCACATCGCCAACGCGACCACACCGGACCAGGCCATCGACGGCGTGCTGAGCTTGTGTTCGGCGCTGTCCGAAGGCGTGCGTAAGGCTCGCGTCAGCTGAAGGTAAAGTTCCTGATACAGAGGAATTAGAGCCTCCAAGCACAGACTAACCAAGCAAGACCGAGGGATTCAGAACCACGTTCTGAATCCCTTTTTGCTGTCAGTGCAGTGAGGAAAGACCCGATGAAAATGCCGAAACGTCTGATTGCCAGTCTGGGCGTGCTGATAATCAGCGCGACACCGCTGCTGGCCAGCGCTGATCCGCGCGACGATCACGACCACGGCGGCCCGCAGCAGGGCCACTACGACAATCGCGGTGGTGATCACCATGATTGGCAAAGCAACCATCGCGGCGGCCCGCCGCCTCGGGACTTCGGCCCGGTGCGTCAGGTGATCCGCGACAATCATGGCTACTTCGTGCGCGGTGCGCCGCCACCTCCAGGCATCCACCTGGTACGTGGCCGGCCGCTGCCCCACGGCTATTACGGCGAGCGGCTGGATAACCGGGCGTTGAGTCGTCTGCCGTATTACCCGGGTTATGAATGGCGTCGTGCCGGCGGTGACATCGTGCTGATCGCGGTGGGCACTGGGGTCGTTTACGAAGTACTGGATGGCGTTCTGTACTGACCGTCAGGCAATAAAAAAGACCGCAGCCTTTACGGGCTGTGGTCTTTTGTTTTCAGGGCTGTTGTTCAGGGCAACTCCAATCCGCCCGAGGCTTTGTGCAGTTTGCGCAGATGTTCGCCGATCTGCTTTACGTTGGCCTCGCTGGCCGCAATCTCGGCTGCTCGTTTGGGCTCCAGCAGCGCGCGCACTTCCTTATCCAGATCGCCGGTCAGGGCCAGCAATTGTTTCTGGCGCTGGCTGCTTTCTGCTTCCAGTCGGCTGAATTCGCTAGGTTGCGGCAGGCCATAACCTCGGGAGTCGAGCAATTCTGCCGGTCGGCTGAGGAAGCCGCTGTTGGCGAGAATCTGCTGCAAGGTTGCGTTGGCCTTGTCCATGCCACCGTTCTCCAGCTCACGGGCGCCGAGGTAGCGTTGCTTGACCTCATCCTGAGCCAGCAGCAGTTGGCGGCGGAAACTGGCCTGTTCCAGCAATAGCAGTGCGGCACTGGTGCGCAGGTCGGCCCGTTCGAACCAGGGGCGACGCTCTTCGGCGGACAGCGAAAGCCATTCTTCAACGGTTGTCTGCTTGATCGGAAGCTGCTTCTTCAACACATCGAACATCGCCTGATAACGGTCACGGAACGAGTCAAAGCGATAACCCAGGCGCAGCGCTTCTTTCGGATCATCAAGCACGCTGGTGTCGGCCAGGCCGCGCCCCTTCAGCACTTCCAGCAAGCCGTTGGGCATGATGCTGTCGAGGCCGGTGAGCCGGGCGTTGTTGCTGCCGCTGCGCAACAGTTTCAGGCCTTCCACTGCACAGTTGTTGGAGAGGAAGAAGTAATTGCCGTCGTAGCTCCAGTGCATTTCGGCGGCGTGTTCGACCACTCCCTCGATTTCGCTGCGCGAGAGATTCAGCGGCACCGACGCCAGGCTGCGCAGTTCGGTCTTGGTGTATTCGTCGATCACCTGCGCCAGCGGCAACACGAATAGGCGCGACGGGTACTTGCCGACCAGCCCGTCCCAGCTCGACAACTGCACGTCGCCGACGAAGGCGCGGTATGACAGCACCAGATGCTGGTCCAGATCCAGTCGGCAGTCAGGCCCGCGTGGCCGCCCCGGTGCGCAGATCACCAGACGCAACATGCTGTGGCCCCAACGACTGACCCAGTTCTGGTTGGCTTCGGCCAACAGGTAATCCACCGCGTACACGCGTTCCGGATCGACCTGGCCCAGGGGCTGTTTGGCAAAATCGTTGCCGGCGTTGAGGAAGGCGAAGGTTTTGGCGCATTCATCCTTTGCTGGCGGTGCCCAGCCGAAGTGTTCCTGGTAATAGCGATACAGCGCCGGGCGACGGCAGGCGTAGCTCGGGTCGAGGAGGAAATACTCCATGTTGACCGCGACAAACTCCTTCGGGCTGGAGATTTCGTAGAGGTCGGGGCTGCGAGCGATCTGCCGGTTGTGCTGTTCCCGCTCACCCCGACGCCCGACGTATTGCTGCCAGCCGGCGAGATCGAGCAGGCGTGGATCATCGCTGAGGGTGAAGCGCCGACCGTTCTGGCCGCGGCACTCATCGGGAATGCCGATCAGCCCGGCGCTGTTATTGCGCCGGGTGCAGCGCTGGATCAGCGTGCGTTCGGCCGCCGGCCACAAGCGCGCGCGATCGTAAATGTGGGTGATTTCGTGCAGCACCGTGGCCAGCAGTTCTCGGCGAACGGTGCCATGGGGGCGATTGGTTTTTTCTTTGGCCGCGCTGCCATCGGTTAGTCCGGCGAGCAGTTTGCGGTTCAGGTCCAGCTCGGAGACGAGCGTTGCCTGGCCGTAGGCGTTGCCAGGCATATCGTCGGTCCAGCCGACATCGATGCGCCGGTCCAGGCGTTCGATGAAGCTCGGCGGCAATGCCTGCATGGCCTCATCGAGCAGCGCCTGGCTGGCCTGTTGTTGGGCGGGGCTCAAACCATCGGTCTTGAGCCGCAATTGCAGGCCGGCGTGGGCGCTGTTGCCAAGCAGCAACAACGCCCCGGCCAGCAGCCAGGCGCCGAGTGACCTCACAGTGCGAGGATGGCTTCGGCGAGTACCTGATCACTGGCGTCGCGGGCTTCCGGCACGCGGGTGCGCAAGGTTTTGAAGGCCGCTTCCAGGTTTGCACCACGGATATCACCGTCGCTGGCCACGAAACTGGCAGCGTCGTCATGGGCTTCGCGGATGATTTTCGAATCGCGAATCGACGTAGTGGTGTCGGAGGTGAAATCGATGGTGCGCTGGGAGGCGCGGACGATGATGTTACTGGTGGCTACCAGGGTGTGTGCCTGGGCCATATCGGCCAACAACAGCAGGCCAAGGGCGGCAGCAATCAGCGGGCTACGCATGGAACGACTCCGAAAGGACAGGGATGACTATTGGACGAGAATTGCCTGTGCCAGTTCAAGGTCACTGACATGAAGTTTTGGCCGGCTCTTGCGCAGGTAATGCAGCGCAGATTCGAGCTGTGCGCCGCGCATCTGGCCGTCACTGGCAACGAACGCTGCGGCATCGTCGTGCGCGGCGATGATCAGTTTACGGTCGAACGGTGCGGAAGAAACCATGCCCGTGGCCCAGACGCTGACGACGGTGTTCTGTGTGGACACATCGAAGGCGTCTGCCAGAGGAATCCAGCAGGCGGTGAGCAGTAAAGAAGGGATAAGCAGATTTGAAAGAAAACGCATGGGACTCGGCAACTGTTGGCGAGTCCCAAGGCTAGCGCAATGCCCGGACTAGAGCCAGCGCCGAAACATCGGGACACGACCGGCGTGTCCCGCGATGCCCCTGTCGCTTAGATCGTCAGAATGGCCTGGGCCAGCTGTGCGTCGGTCGCGTTCAGTTGCGGAGCCTGATGACGGATGTGATCCAGTGCGCTCTCCAGTTTCACGCCACGGATTTCACCTTCGCTGGCTACGAAGCTGGCAGCGTCGTCACGGGCAGCGAGCACGATCTTGTCGTCACGGAAGGACGAAGTAACGTCGGAGGTGGCATCGGAAGAGGACTTGAGCGCGCCAACTACGGCGTCGGTGGTCACGATGAAGCTGGTGGCGCTGGCGTTGGCGGCGACGGCCAGCAGAGCGGCGGCGCTGAGCAGACGAAGACGGGACATGGGAGAACTCCTGTGGATAAACCGTATTGAGAGGTGGCTCGGTGTCTGAAGGTCAGACGCCAGTTGCACAGCATTCGCCACGTTCTGAATGGAGCTTAGGCTTCCGTTGCAACTTCGCACAGTGGTCAGGATGCTGGCCTGAACCGATTTCTCGTAACTGTACCTGTCTTGAATTTAAGTATGAGAACTGTACCTGTCCGATGATCGAGGGTGGCTACTCGGTTTTCTCAGGGCACAAACGACAAGACCCGTCGCGGTTTCCCGCGACGGGTCTTGTTTATTCAATTCGGGTTGCTGGCGGTGGGTCTAGCGACCAGAGCCAGCGACGCTGCTTAGCGCCAGAACGGCTTGCTCAGCTCTTCGTAGCGTTGTGCTTCGCTGATACCGGCATCGGCCAGCAGACGCGAATCCAGGCGAGCCAGTTGGTGGCGGCTGGAGATGCGGCGCTGCCACAACATCAGGTTGGCGATAACGCGCAGAGGCAGGGAAGCCTGGGTTTTTACAGCTTTGTCTTCGAAGAACAGTTCGGAACTGAGTGTACGTTCCATGGTTGACATCCTTCCGCTTGTGGCGGGATTAGGTAGTGGTTTAACTGGTGCCCATGATCCTCTCGTTTGGCCAGACTCTCTAGATACAGTTCACCTGTATTGTGAGTGACCAGTTAACTGTTTATAGGGGGTGTACGGGTCAAAATTGCGCAAACTGTACTTGTCTGCGCTTATTTGGTGCATTTTTACCCAAATCGATGATTAGAGTAGGCAAAAGCCGTAGGAAAAGACCGGTACAGCAGTACAGTTTTTGACGGCTGCGGCGGTTTTCAAAATTCCGCTGACGAAACTGTGTTTGCGCCAGCGGAAAATCTGTGCGGATTACACCGCCAGCATGCGTCCGGTTTCTTCCAGATTGATGTGCCAGCTCAGGGCGTCACGCAGGATGTGCGGGGTGTGGCCGCCGATCGCACAGGCTTTTTCGAAGTAATCGTTCAGCGCCGGGCGGTAATCCGGGTGCACGCAATTATCGATGATGACCCGGGCGCGTTCCCGTGGCGCCAGGCCGCGCAGGTCGGCCAGGCCCACTTCGGTCACCAGGATGTCGACGTCATGCTCGGTATGGTCGACGTGGCTGACCATTGGCACCACGCTGGAAATCGCGCCGCCCTTGGCGATCGACTTGGTCACGAACACCGCCAGGTGTGCGTTGCGCGCGAAGTCGCCCGAGCCGCCAATGCCGTTCATCATCCGCGTGCCGCAGACGTGGGTGGAGTTGACGTTGCCATAGATGTCGAACTCAAGGGCGGTGTTGATGCCGATGATGCCCAGGCGCCGCACCACCTCCGGGTGGTTGGAGATTTCCTGCGGACGCAATACCAGCTTGTCCTTGTACTTCTCCAGATTGCCGAACACGTCGCTGTTGCGCCGCTCCGACAGAGTGATCGAGCTGCCCGAGGCGAAGCTCAGCTTGCCCGCATCAATCAGGTCAAAGGTCGAGTCTTGCAGCACTTCGGAATACATGGTCAGGTCTTCGAACGGCGAATCGATCAGCCCGCACATCACCGCGTTGGCGATGTTGCCGATTCCGGCCTGCAACGGGCCGAGCTTGTTGGTCATGCGCCCGGCATCGACTTCCTGCTTGAGGAAGGTGATCAGGTGATCGGCGATGGCTTTGGTATCGACATCCGGCGACGACACGGTGGACGGCGAGTCCGACTGTTGGGTGATGACGATGGCGACGATTTTCTCCGGCGGGATCGGGATCGCAGTGCTGCCGATGCGGTCGTCGACCTTTACCAGCGGGATGGGCGTGCGGGTCGGGCGATAGGTCGGGATATAGATGTCGTGCAGACCTTCGAGGTTGGCGTTGTGCGCCAGGTTGATCTCGACGATCACGTGTTTGGCGAAGATCGCGAAGCTCGCCGAGTTGCCCACCGAAGTGGTCGGCACGATGTGGCCCTGTTCGGTGATGGCCACAGCTTCGATGACGGCGATGTCCGGCAGCTTCAGTTGCTGGTTGCGCAATTGCTCGACAGTTTCCGACAGGTGCTGGTCGATGAACATCACTTCGCCGGCGTTGATTGCCTTGCGCAAGGTGCTGTCGACCTGAAACGGCATGCGCCGGGACAGCACGCCAGCCTCGGTCAGTTGCTTGTCGAGGTCATTGCCCAGACTGGCGCCGGTCATCAGGCTGATCTTCAGCGGCGTGACCTTGGCTCGCTCGGCCAGCGCATGGGGCACGGCCTTGGCTTCGCCGGCGCGGGTGAAGCCGCTCATGCCGACGGTCATGCCGTCCTCAATCAGCGCAGCGGCGTCGGCGGCGCTCATCACTTTATCCAACAACGAAGGCAGGCGAATACGGTCACGGTACATGGATTATTTTCTCGGGCAGCGAGTAGCAGGATGCGCAGTCTAGTGAATTTCGCGAGCGCCTGTCCCGCTACCAAGGTCGCAAACGAGGCGTCTATTTAGCGGGTTTCAAGTAAAACACCGTTACCGGATCTGCAACAACGCGGCAAATTGTCCGACGGTTTGCGCAAACAAAAACGCCCCGACAAGTCGGGGCGTTCGGTGTTGCCGGCGAGGGTTACTCGACCGCTTTGACCATGTCTTCGATGACTTTCTTCGCGTCGCCGAACACCATCATGGTCTTGTCCAGATAGAACAGTTCGTTGTCCAGACCGGCATAGCCACTGGCCATCGAGCGCTTGTTGACGATGATGGTCTTGGCCTTGAACGCTTCGAGGATCGGCATGCCGGCAATCGGCGATTTCGGATCGTTCTTGGCAGCCGGGTTGACCACGTCGTTGGCGCCCAGCACCAGCACCACGTCGGCCTGACCGAACTCGGAGTTGATGTCTTCCATCTCGAACACCTGGTCGTACGGCACTTCGGCCTCGGCCAGCAGTACGTTCATGTGCCCAGGCATCCGACCGGCCACCGGGTGGATCGCGTATTTCACGGTCACGCCATGGTGGGTCAGCTTCTCGGTCAGCTCTTTCAATGCGTGCTGTGCACGGGCCACCGCCAGGCCGTAACCCGGAACGATGATCACGGTGTCGGCGTTGGTCAGCAGGAACGTCGCGTCGTCAGCCGAACCGGATTTCACCGGACGGGCTTCCTTCTCACCGGCAGGACCGGCTTCTGCTGTATTGCCGAAACCGCCGAGCAGTACATTAAAGAAGGAACGGTTCATCGCCTTGCACATGATGTACGAGAGGATCGCACCGCTCGAACCCACCAGGGAACCGGCAATGATCAGCATCGAGTTGTTCAGCGAGAAGCCGATACCCGCCGCCGCCCAGCCGGAATAGCTGTTGAGCATCGACACCACCACCGGCATGTCGGCGCCGCCGATCGGGATGATGATCAGCACGCCCATGACGAACGCGAGAGCCAGCATCAGCGCGAACGCGGCGAGGTTGCCGGTCAGCATGAAGGTGACGCCGAGGATCAGCGTCGCCAGACCCAGTACCGCGTTCAGCTTGTGCTGACCGTTGAACTGTACCGGTGCACCCTGGAACAGACGGAACTTGTATTTGCCCGACAGCTTGCCGAACGCGATCACTGAACCGGAGAAGGTGATTGCACCGATGGCGGCGCCCAGGAACAGCTCCAGACGGTTACCCGCCGGGATCGAGTCGCCCAGTTGCTTGACGATGCCCAGCGACTGCGGCTCGACCACGGCAGCAATGGCGATGAACACCGCTGCCAGACCGATCATGCTGTGCATGAACGCAACCAGTTCCGGCATCTTGGTCATTTCAACGCGTTTGGCCATGATCGAACCGGCGGTGCCGCCGATCAGCAGGCCGACGATCACGTAACCGATGCCAGCAGTCGCAAGCTCAGCGCCCAGCTTATAGATAAGGCCGACAGTGGTGATGATTGCCAGTGCCATGCCGAGCATGCCGAACAGGTTGCCGCGGCGCGACGTGGTCGGGTGCGACAGACCCTTGAGGGCCTGGATAAAGCAGATCGACGCGATCAGGTAGAGCGTCGTGACGAGATTCATGCTCATTACTTCGGCGCCTCTTCTTTTGCTTTCGGGGCTTTCTTCTTGAACATCTCAAGCATGCGGCGGGTGACCAGGAAGCCACCGAACACGTTGACCGCGGCCAGTGCCACGGCGAGGGTGCCCATGGTCTTGCCCAGCGGGGTGACAGTCAGTGCGGCGGCGAGCATGGCGCCGACGATCACGATCGCCGAAATGGCGTTGGTTACTGCCATCAGCGGCGTGTGCAGCGCGGGTGTAACGTTCCAGACCACGTGGTAACCGACATAAATCGCCAGCACGAAGATGATCAGGTTGTAGATACCGGGGGAGATAAGCTCTTCCATCGTCTGAATCCCTGCTTAGGCGTTTTTGCGGATGACTTGGCCGTCGCGGCACATCAGGCACGCGGCGACGATGTCGTCTTCGAGGTTCACTTCGAACTGGCCTTCTTTGGTGAAGACCAGCTTCAGGAAGTCCAGCAGGTTGCGTGCGTACAGCGCCGAGGCGTCTGCGGCGACTTCACCGGCAAGGTTGGTCGGGCCGACGATGGTCACGCCGTTCTCGATCACGACCTGATCGGCCACGGTCAGCGGGCAGTTGCCACCCTGTGCTGCCGCGAGGTCGATGACCACCGAGCCGGGTTTCATCTGCGCCACGGTGTCCGCGCTCAACAGCGTCGGTGCCTTGCGGCCCGGGATCAGTGCGGTGGTGATGACGATGTCAGCCTGCCTGGCGCGCTCGTGCACGGCCTGGGCCTGACGCTGCATCCAGCTCGCCGGCATCGGGCGTGCGTAACCGCCGACGCCGACCGCGCATTCGCGTTCTTCATCGGTCTCGTAAGGCACGTCGACGAACTTGGCGCCGAGGGATTCGATCTGTTCCTTCACGGCCGGACGTACGTCGGACGCTTCGATGACGGCACCCAGACGTTTCGCCGTGGCAATCGCCTGCAACCCGGCCACGCCAGCCCCCAGAATCAGCACGCGCGCCGCTTTCACGGTGCCCGCAGCGGTCATCAGCATCGGCATGAAGCGCGGATAGTAGTGGGCGGCCAGCAGCACCGCCTTATAGCCGGCAATGTTCGCCTGGGACGACAACACGTCGAGGCTCTGGGCCCGGGAGGTGCGTGGCGCCGCTTCCAGGGCGAACGCGGTAATCCCGCACTCGGCCATCTTCGCGATGGTGTCGTTGTTGAACGGGTTGAGCATGCCCACCAGCACCGTTCCGCGCTTGATCAGCGTCAGTTCGGCATCGCTTGGCGCGACCACTTTGAGAATCAGCTCGGCGCCAAACGCGTCATTGGCACTGCCAATGGTTGCGCCTGCCGCTTCATAGGCACTGTCGACAACGCTGGCTTTAACGCCGGCGCCGGTTTGCACAGTGACCTTATGACCTTGGCTGATCAGCTTTTTAATGGTTTCCGGGGTTGCAGCAACCCGTGTTTCACCGGTCTGGGTTTCGAGAGGAACACCAATGTGCACGTCAAATCTCCTGCGTGATCTTATTGAGTAAACCCATGCACTACGGATGGTGCGACTGGGGCGGCCGATCAGCACGATCCCGCCAAATCAGGGCGGGGCGCGGCATTTTGCAGGCGAAGTTTATGCCCTTCAAGGGATTATGACGGGTGACGGAAAATTAACTACAAGTCATCCCGTGACCGAATGTCGCAGATGGCCAGTTGAATCCCTTGCAGGCCGTGCCTTTCAAGGAGTCTGGATGAATTTGAAGAATTTTCTCATCGGTGACGTGAATAGGTCGCAATGAGTCGCGAATGAGGGCGCAAAGCCACGTCGTCAGGCGCTTGTGGGACGTCTGTACGACTTTCGGATACAGTCTGTCTATTTGCGACAAATAGTTATATCTGTAGGGCTTTGGTTTTCCTGACTACGGGGTTAGTAATCGCTGAGGCCCTTTATCCTTCTAGGTTGTAGCTGTGTGCCTGGTTCACCAGCCAATCGCGAAAAGCCTTGAGTGACGCCGATTCGACCTTTCGCTCCGGAATCATCAGGTAATACGCCTTGATGCTGGAGAGCGCGTTTGGGTTGGCAATCACCAGGCGTTTCTCGGCCAGTTCGCGCTGAATCAGGAACGGTGGGATCAGCGCGATGCCCATGTCGTGCATGGCAGCCTGGGCCAGCATGGAGAATAGCTCGTAGCGCGGACCTGTCATGTCGCGGGGGATGTTCAGGTGTTGCGAGTTGAACCACTGTCGCCAGGCGTAGGGGCGGGTGGTTTGCTGGAGCAGCGGCAGATCGGCGATTTTATCGGGTGTCAGATGCGTCTTGTTGCCGAGCAGGGCGGGACTGCATACCGGCATCGGATTCTCGCCCATCAACCTGTGGGATTCGGTACCGGACCAGTCGGCATCGCCAAAGTAGATGGCGGCATCGAAGTCAGTGTCGGCAAACAGGAATGGGCGCGTGCGATTCGTCAGGTTGACCGTCACTTCCGGGTGCTTGAGCTGGAAGTCCTTCAGCCTTGGCAACAACCATTGCGTGCCGAAGGTGGGCACCACGGCGAGTTCGATCACGTTGGTACCTTGCTGGCCCATCACCGACAGGGTGTCGCGTTCAACGGCGTCGAGTTGAGTGGCAACCCGGCGGCTGTAGGAAAGGCCCGCTTCTGTCAGTTTCACCCCGCGACGCGAGCGTCGGAAGAGTTCGACGCTGAGGAAGTCTTCCAGGCTGGCGATCTGTCGGCAAATGGCGCCCTGGGTGAGGGAAAGTTCTTCGGCGGCCTTGGTAAAGCTCTCGTGACGGGCGGCGGCTTCGAAGCTGATCAGGGCGGTGGTGCTGGGTATCTTGCGGCGCATGTACGTCAACCTCACTAATACATCGCTTAATCGGCATTTCGCGACGTTTCGGAGTGAGAAATTAGCACAACAGGATGCGAAATCCTCGTTTGCCGGGATGGCGAAGCGGGCCTAGGATCAATGCCACGTTAATTCACCCGATTTGCGAGGACTCACTCATGGGCGGTAAAGCTAGCTTCAACTGGATCGATCCACTGCTGCTGGATCAACAGCTGACTGAAGAAGAACGCATGATCCGCGACACTGCCGAGCAATTCGCCCAGCAGAGCCTCGCGCCACGCGTTCTGGAAGCCTTCCGCCATGAGAAGACCGATCCGGCGATCTTCCGTGAAATGGGCGAAGTCGGCCTGTTGGGCGCAACCATTCCCGAGCAGTACGGTGGCAGCGGCCTCAACTACGTCAGCTATGGCCTGATTGCCCGTGAAGTCGAGCGTGTCGACTCTGGCTACCGTTCGATGATGAGCGTGCAGTCTTCGCTGGTGATGGTGCCGATCAACGAATTCGGTACCGAAGCACAGAAACAGAAGTACCTGCCGAAACTGGCTTCCGGCGAGTGGATCGGCTGCTTCGGTCTGACCGAACCGAACCACGGCTCCGACCCGGGCGCGATGATTACGCGTGCACGCAAGGTCGATGGCGGCTACAGCCTGACCGGCGCCAAGATGTGGATCACCAACAGCCCGATCGCCGATGTGTTTGTGGTCTGGGCCAAAGATGATGCCGGCGACATCCGTGGCTTCGTACTGGAGAAGGGCTGGAAAGGCCTGAGCGCCCCGGCGATTCACGGCAAGGTCGGCCTGCGGGCTTCGATCACCGGCGAAATCGTCATGGATAACGTGTTCGTGCCGGAAGAGAACATCTTTCCGGACGTGCGTGGTCTGAAAGGTCCGTTCACCTGCCTCAACTCTGCACGTTATGGCATTTCCTGGGGTGCGCTGGGCGCGGCCGAGTTCTGCTGGCACACCGCTCGCCAGTACACCCTGGATCGTCAACAGTTCGGCCGTCCGCTGGCCGCTACTCAGTTGATCCAGAAGAAGCTGGCTGACATGCAGACCGAAATCACCCTGGCACTGCAAGGCTGCCTGCGTCTGGGGCGCATGAAGGATGAGGGCACTGCTGCGGTTGAAATTACTTCGATCATGAAGCGCAACTCTTGCGGCAAGTCTCTCGAGATCGCTCGTATGGCGCGTGACATGTTGGGCGGCAACGGGATCTCTGATGAGTTCGGTGTGGCCCGTCACCTGGTCAACCTAGAAGTGGTGAATACCTATGAAGGTACGCACGACGTTCACGCGCTGATCCTCGGCCGTGCGCAGACCGGCCTGCAGGCGTTCTATTAATAGGAGAGCGACCATGGGCGCGCTGTCGCATCTGCGGGTACTGGATTTATCGCGAGTGCTGGCCGGCCCGTGGGCTGGTCAGATCCTGGCCGATCTCGGGGCGGAAGTGATCAAGGTCGAGCGCCCGGGCAATGGTGACGACACTCGCGCCTGGGGGCCGCCCTTCCTGAAGGACGCTTACGGCGAGAACACCAGCGAGGCGGCTTATTACCTGTCGGCCAACCGCAACAAGCAATCGGTGACGATAGACTTCACGCGTCCCGAAGGTCAGAAGTTGGTTCGGGAGCTGGCAGCCAAGTCCGACATCCTGATCGAGAATTTCAAGGTGGGTGGTCTGGCGGCCTATGGCCTGGATTACGAGTCGTTGAAGGCGATCAATCCTGATCTGATCTATTGCTCGATCACCGGTTTCGGTCAAACCGGACCGTATGCGAAGCGTGCGGGTTATGACTTCATGATCCAGGGGCTCGGCGGTCTGATGAGCCTGACCGGGCGGCCCGAAGGTGATGAGGGTGCGGGGCCGGTGAAGGTGGGTGTGGCGCTCACGGATATCCTGACGGGGCTGTATTCGACCGTGGCGATTCTGGCGGCGCTGGCCCACCGTGATCACGATGGTGGTGGGCAGCATATCGATATGGCTTTGCTGGATGTGCAGGTGGCGTGCCTGGCCAACCAGGCGATGAACTACCTGACGACGGGCACTGCGCCAAAGCGGCTGGGGAATGCGCATCCGAATATTGTGCCGTACCAGGATTTTCCTACGGCTGACGGCGACTTCATTCTCACGGTGGGTAATGACGGGCAGTTCCGCAAGTTCGCCGAAGTGGCGGGGCAGCCGCAGTGGGCGGATGATCCGCGTTTCGCGACTAATAAGCTGCGAGTGGCGAATCGGGCCGTCCTGATTCCGCTGATCCGCCAGGCGACCGTTTTCAAGACCACCGCAGAGTGGGTAAGTCAGCTGGAGCAGGCGGGCGTGCCATGTGGGCCGATCAATGATCTATCACAGGTGTTCGAGGATCCACAGGTGAAGTCTCGCGGCTTGGCAATTGAGTTGCCTCACGTGCTGGCGGGGATGGTGCCGCAGGTGGCCAGCCCGATCCGGTTGTCGCGTACGCCTGTCGAGTATCACCGTGCGCCTCCTTTGCTGGGCGAGCATACGCTGGAGGTTTTACAGCGCGTGCTGGGCTTGGGGGCGGGTGCAGTGGCTGCGATGAAGGAGGATGGAGTGCTCTGAGAGTTCTCTCTATATAGAAAGGGTGCTGAATCCTTCTTCTATATAGAAGGACTTGAGTGCTTTTTGGCCTATCGGCAAGTTATTGAAAGAAAAGCGAAATTAAGTGTTGACGGCAGATTCTGAGTCTCTATAATTCGCCCCACTTCCGGCGCAGTCGAAACGGAA